>NZ_JBVHXY010000024.1:0-73357 GCF_055569215.1 Kitasatospora sp. NPDC029312
GGGGGTTTTTTTTGGGGGGGGGGGGGGGGGGGGGGGGGGGGGGGGGGGGGGGGGGTGGGGGGGGGGGGGGGGGTCCCCCCCCCCCCCCCCCCTCCGCTCCGGCGCCCGGCGCGGCCGGCGCCGTGGGCGGTCCGTCGACGGGCCACCGGGTGAGGCGGAAGGCACTGCACCCGCTGCCCGCGCCTCGCGCGGCTCCCGCGCCTCCCGCTCACCGGCCGAGGAACCGGCCGATCCGGAGGCCCGCGCCCGGGACATCTGCCTACGGCTGCTGACCGGGGCCGCCAAGTCCCGCAAGCAGCTCGCCGACGCCCTGCGCAAGCGGGAGATCCCGGAGGACGTCGCCGAGGAGGTGCTCACCCGGCTGGAAGAGGTCGGCCTGATCGACGACGCGGCCTTCGCCGCCGCGTGGGTGGAGTCCCGGCACGCCGTCCGAGGCCTGTCCCGGCGCGCGCTGGCACAGGAGCTGCGCACCAAGGGCGTGGCCGCCGACCTGGTCGAGCAGGCCCTCGCCCAGGTCGACCACGAGGACGAGGAGGACGCGGCCCGGGCGCTGGTCGAGCGCAAGCTGCGGTCCACCCGGGGGCTGGACCCGCAGGTCCGCACCCGCCGGCTGGTCGGCATGCTGGCGCGGCGCGGCTACTCCGAGGGCCTGGCCTTCCGGGTGGTGCGCGGCGCGCTGGCGGAGGAGGACGACGGGCCGCCGGACGCCGGGTGGGAGTAGTGGCGGCCGCCCTCATCTAGGGGGCGCGTGCTCGGCCGGGCGCCCGGAGCGCCTCGGGGCGCGCAAGGAGTCGCTGGGGCGTGCAGGCACCGGCCGGCGCGGCTGGAGAGGGTCGCACGCCCGCCCGCCGGGGTGGTCGAGGTGCATGCGGTGCGGGCCGGGCGCGAGGCGCAGGTGGTGGTGCGGCCGGAGGCGGCGGACGGCCTCGGGGCGGAGCTGATCGCCCGTGCGGTGGCCGTCAGATCGCGGCGGAGCTGACCGGCCGGAGCCGGTTACGGGTGACTGCGGCCCGGGAGAGCCGGGCCACGGCGGTGGCGGGTCAGCTCGCCGAGTCCACCTGCTGGGGTTCCGGCGTCGGTTCGGACTCGGGTTCTGACTCGGGTTCTGACTCGGGGGCGCCGGCGATCGGTGCCGGGCCGCCGCGGGCCTGGTCGGCGAGCACCAGCAGGTCCTCGGCGGCAGCGCCCTGGGTGAGGCCGACCAGGTGCCCGTCGGGCCGGATCAGCAGCACCGTGTGCGGACCGGCGCCCGGGTACTCCTCGGTGACCAGTACCTCGGCCGGTACCGGCAGCGCGGCGGCGACCTCGGCGAGCCGGGGCATCAGCCCGGCGCCGAGCCAGTGCTCGGAGGACCAGACGGCGGTTCCGGGGGCGACCAGCAGCAGCAGGAAGCTGACGCCGAGCCGGGCGTGCAGGTGGTCCGGGGTGCCGTCGGCGGCGAGCACCGGAAGGTCGGGGACGAGCACCCCGGGAGAGGTGGCGGGCAGCAGCTCGCTGAGCGAGGTGGTGGCGCGCGCGATGCGCTGCACCGGTACCCGGCCGGGGACCCCGGAGGGCGCCGCCGGGTAGGCGGGGGCGCCGCCGAAGCGGCCGGTGCCCAGCTGGCCGTCGGCGAGCAGCGGGGCGTGCTTGCGGAAGCCGCCGACCAGCAGCGAGCGCCGGGTCTGCTGCCAGCCGCGCAGCGGGCGCAGCAGCGGCATGGACTGGTCGACGGCGCGCAGCCGGGCGCCCACCGCGCCGCGCCGCTCGGCCTCGTAGCCGTCCAGCAGTGAGCCGCCGGGCTGGGGGCCGCCGGAGTGGAGGTGCCAGGCGAGGGCGAGCCGCCAGGCGAGGTTGTCGGCGTCGCGCAGCCCGTCGGCGAGGTTCTGCATGCCGAGCGCGCCGTGCAGGTGGGCGGCGTCACCGGCCAGGAAGCAGCGGCCGCTGCGGAAGCGGGCGGCGAGGCGCTGCTGGGCGGTGTGGTCGGCGGCGGCGAGCAGTTCGAAGCGGGGCAGTTCGCCGCACCAGCCGGTGAGAGTGGCGGTGACCCGGGTGAGCAGGGTGTCGCCGGTGACGATGCCGGGCCAGGTGGCGTGCGGGTCGACCTGCTCGGTCGGGGCGGGCCGCCCGGGGGGCAGCCGCCAGTCGAGCCGCCAGACGCCGTCCGGCAGCGGACGGGCGGAGGCCTCGCGGTCGCCGCGCCAGGGCGGCTCGCGGTGCAGCCGGGCCCCGTCGAAGGGCAGGTCGACCCGGACGGTGGCGATGGCGTTGCGGTCGACCGCCGGGCGGCCGGGGAAGCGGATCCTCAGCAGTTTGCGGACGGTGGAGCGGGCGCCGTCGCAGCCGACCAGGTGGCTGCCGCGCCACCAGGTGGCGGAGCCGTCCTGGGTGCCGTGGGTGCGCACGCTGACGCCGTCGCGGTCCTGTTCCAGTTCCACGACCCGGCTCAGCGGGACGAGCCTGACCAGCGGGGTGCCGGTCAGGGCGTCGCGCAGCCCGCGCTGGAGGCGGTGCTGGGGCAGGTGGAAGGTGGGGGAGTCGGTGAGGTCGATCCGCAGCACCTCCTGGCGGCGCCGCCAGATGCCGAAGGAGTCCCACAGGGCGGAGTCGGAGACGGCCCGGGCATAGCCGATCCGGGTGAGGAAGGCGGCGGTGTCGGCTCCGAGCACGACGCTGCGCGGGCCCTCGGGGCAGAGCCCGGAGCCCTCGTCCAGGACGACGGTCGGCACCTCGTGCCGGGCCAGCGCCAGGGCCAGGGCCAGACCGACCGGTCCGGCCCCGACCACGATCACCGGGTCCATGCGGGGACCTCCGGGCACGGACCGGCCCATGGGCCGGCGTCAGTTACCGCTGCCGCATATGCCGCGTGGATGCTCCCGGGAGGTGTCACGAAGAGCAATGCAACAGTTCACCTGCGTGTCCGTCAAGCAGCAGCCGAAGTGCGCCGGTTCGCGCCGCGACGGCCACGTGCTTCGATCCACCGCGCGAGCGCGGTCAGCAGCAGGCACAGGGCGATGTAGATGGGCCCGATCACCAGCACCACGGGGATGTACGGGAAGCCCGCGGCGTTGAGCGGCTGGCTGGCGATCTTCTTGCCCATGAACAGCAGCTCGTTGTACGTGATGATGTAGCCGAGCGAGGTGTCCTTGAGGGTGACGACCAGCTGGCCGATCATCGACGGCAGCATCGAGCGGACGGCCTGCGGCACCAGGATGGACGTCAGCACCTGGGTCTTGCGCATCCCGAGGGCGTACGCCGCCTCGCCCTGGCCCCGCGCGAGGGCGTTGACGCCGCTGCGGATGATCTCGGCCTGGACCGAGCCGTTGTAGAGGGTGAGGCCGAGCACCAGCGCCCACATCGGGGTCTTGGCGAAGAACGCGTAGTAGAGCGCCACGATCAGGATCAGCAGCGGCATCGCCCGGAAGAACTGGACGACGGCGGTGCTGGTCCAGCGCACCGGCCGGTGGTCGGACAGCTGGCCGGCGGCGAGCAGCGCCCCCAGGGAGAGCGAGAGGGCCGCGGCCAGGCCGAAGGCCTTCAGGGTGGACACCAGGCCGTCCACGATCATCTGCTGGACGGCGTTGTACTGGAACGGGTCCCAGAGGTCGGCGTCGAACTGGCCGTTGTCGGCGAGCGCGGCGACGACGTACCAGAGCAGTCCGGCGACGCCGATCAGCGAGAGGACGCCGAACAGGCGGTAGCGGGCGCGGGCCTTGGGGCCGGGGGCGTCGTAGAGGACGCTGGCCGTAGCGGGCCGGTCGAAGAAGCTCATCGGGCCACCGCCAGTCGGGTTTCCAGGAAGCGGAAGAGGGTGGCGACCGCCGCGCTGATCAGCAGGTAGGCGCAGGCCACCCAGAAGAAGATCGCGAAGATCGAGTAGCCGCGTTCGGAGAAGGTCTGCTGGGCGCTGTACAGCTCCGGGACGCTGAACGCGCCGGCGATCGCCGAGTTCTTCGGCAGCGCGATGAGCACGCTGCTCATCGGGGCGAGCACCGAGCGGCCGGCCTGCGGCAGGATGACCAGGGTGAGGGTCTGGCCGAAGCTCATGCCCAGGCTGCGGGCGGCCTCGGCCTGGCCGAGCGGCACGGTGTTGATGCCCGAGCGGATCACCTCGCAGACGAACGAGGCGGTGTATCCGCCGAGCGCCAGCACCGCGAAGACCAAGTGGCTGAAGTGCACGCCCAGCGGCGGCAGGCCGAAGGTGACGGCGAAGAACAGCAGGGTCAGCGGGGTGTTGCGGAACAGCGTCACCCAGGTCGTGCCGAAGGCGCGCAGGATCGGCACCGGGGAGACCCGGAAGGCCGCCAGCAGGGTGCCCAGCAGCAGGGCGAGCAGGGCGCTGAGCGCGCTCAGCTCGATCGTCTGCAGGAAGCCGTCGCGGAACAACGCGAAGTTGTCCTGCTCGAACAGGAACCCCATCCGGCGGCCCTCCTCTCACAGATGGTCAGGACGGGTGGTCAGTACGGCGCTCGGGCGCTCGGGTCAGTAGCGCTCGAGGGTCGGGATCGCCGGCGCGGCGGAGCCGGACAGGCCCAGGGTCGCGTCGTAGGCC
Source organism: Kitasatospora sp. NPDC029312 (assembly GCF_055569215.1). Classification (NCBI taxonomy): domain Bacteria; kingdom Bacillati; phylum Actinomycetota; class Actinomycetes; order Kitasatosporales; family Streptomycetaceae; genus Kitasatospora; species Kitasatospora sp. NPDC029312. The sequence continues at coordinate 4,532 of NZ_JBVHXY010000024.1, forward strand.
TTCTTCCAGTCGCCGTTGTCCTCGTGGGCCTTGAGGGCGTCGCTGATCGCGTCGCGCAGCACCTTGTCGTCCTTGTTGAGCCCGACGCCGTAGTTCTCCTTGGTGAACGGCTTGCCGACCACCTTGAGCTTGCCGGCGTACTTGGAGGCGTAGCCCTTGAGGATCGCGTCGTCGGTGGTGACGGCGTCGACCTCGCCGGACAGCAGCTTCTCGACGCAGGCCGAGTAGGTGTCGAACTGGGTGATCTTCGGGTTGTACTGCTGGATGTTCTTGATCGAGGTCGAGCCGGTGGCGGTGCAGACGTTCTTGCCGCTGACGCTCTCCGGGCCGGTGATCGAGGTGTTGTCGTTCTTCACCAGCAGGTCCTGGCCGGCGATGTAGTACGGGCCGGCGAAGGAGACCGTCTTCTTGCGCTCGTCGTTGATGCTGTAGGTGCCGACGTAGAAGTCGATCTGGCCCTTGGCGATGGCGGGCTCGCGCTGCGAGGAGACCAGCGTCTGCCACTTGATCTGCTGCGGGGTGAAGCCGAGGTCGGCGGCGATCATCTTGGCGACCTCGATGTCGAAGCCGCTGCGGTCGCCGCTGGCCACGTCCTCCCAGCCGAGGAACGGCTGGTCGGCCTTGGCGCCGATGATCAGCTGGCCGCGCTTCTTGGCCTCGGCGATGACCGGGGAGTCGACCTTGGCGTCGGTCTTGACGGCGTAGGTCGGCAGTGCCGGGGCGTTGCTCGCGCTCGAGGCGGCGGATCCGCCGGGGGAACCGTCCTTGCCGCAGGCGGCGGTGGCGGTGAGCGCGACGGCACAGAGCGCCACGGCGAGGGTGCGAGAAGTCCTCATGAGGGTTGTTCTCCTGGGGCTGGGCCACGGGGTGAACCGGGCTCTGGCGTCGGGAAGTCGTGCACGGGCAGGGCTGACCGGCGCCTTTGCCGGGGCTGCCCCGCGTGGTCTCGAAGGCTCAGTGGTGCAGGATCTTCGAGAGGAAGTCCTTGGCGCGCTCGGAACGCGGCGCGGTGAAGAAGGCGTCCGGGGTGTTCTGCTCGACGATCCGGCCGTCGGCCATGAACAGCACGCGGTTGGCGGCGGAGCGGGCGAAGCCCATCTCGTGGGTGACCACGACCATGGTCATGCCGTCGGCGGCCAGCTGGCGCATGACCTCCAGCACCTCGTTGACCATCTCCGGGTCGAGCGCCGAGGTGGGCTCGTCGAAGAGCATCACCTTGGGCTTCATCGCCAGCGCCCGGGCGATCGCCACGCGCTGCTGCTGCCCGCCGGAGAGCTGGGCCGGGTACTTGTCGGCGTGCGCTGCCAGGCCGACCCGCTCCAGCAGTGCGCGGGCCGTCTTCTCGGCGTGCGAGCGGATCACCTTGCGCACCTTGACCTGGCCGATGACCACGTTCTCCAGCACGGTCTTGTGCGCGAACAGGTTGAAGCTCTGGAACACCATGCCGACCTCGGCCCGCAGCCGGGCGAGCTCCTTGCCCTCGGCGGGCAGCGGGCGGCCGTCGATGGTGATGGTGCCGGAGTCGATCGGCTCCAGCCGGTTGATCGTCCGGCAGAGCGTGGACTTGCCCGAGCCGGACGGCCCGATCAGGACGACGACCTCGCCGTGGTGGATCTCGAGGTCGATGTCCTGCAGCACGTGCAGCGCGCCGTAGTGCTTGTTGACGTTGCTCAGCACGACCAGTGGGGCGGCTGCGGGGGTGGAGTCCTCGACGGGGCTCTCGGTCATCGCGCCTGCTCCCTCTATGTCGGATCACGCCTACCCGAGGAGTGTCAACTCCCTTGGGCGGCAATGGTGGTACGAATCCGGGAGCCGCGACCGGCGGAGCCGCAGCCCCCGGTGGGGTGACCATAGGAGTGCTGACGGTGCCCCGTCAGCCGATCTGAGCGGAACTTGAGGATCACGAAACGGCCACACGGTGCGTACGTACTGTTCGCGAAGGTGGCGACGGGGCATGTCACAGCGGGAATCCGCGCCGGTGCTCCCCGTCCCCCACGGGCCCGGCGCGGGGTCGAACCTGGCGTCGGGCCGCCCGCTGGCCCATACTGCGCAGGACCGGGCACCGGCCGATCGGGCCCGGTGATCACGTGGGGAGAGGAGGAGAACGGGATGCGACTGCTGCTCGTCGAGGACGACGAACGCGTGGCCGCGGCGCTGGTCGCGGTGCTGGGCCGGCACGGCTTCCAGGTGCGCCACGCCCGCAGCGGGCACGAGGCACTGGACGCGCTGGTGCCGGACGGCAACGAGCCGTACCGGGTGGTGCTGCTCGACCTCGGCCTGCCCGACCGCGACGGCTTCGAGGTGTGCAGCCGGATCCGGGCCGGCAGCGGAGTGCCGGTGATCATGGTGACCGCGCGCGCCGACATCCGCTCCCGGATCCACGGCCTCAACCTGGGCGCCGACGACTACGTCACCAAGCCGTACGACATGGGCGAGCTGCTCGCCCGCATCCACGCCGTCGCCCGCCGCGGCGCCGTGCCCCCGGTGTCGGCGCCCGCGCCCGACAGCGTGCCCCAGCAGCGGGGCCCGCTGGAGTCGCGCGGCATCCGGATCGACCGGGAGCGCCGCCGGGTCAGCGTGGAGGGCCGCGACGTGCCGCTCACCCGCAAGGAGTTCGACCTGCTGGCGCTGCTCGCCCAGAGCCCCGGCGTGGTCTACCGGCGCGAGCAGATCTTCAGCGAGGTCTGGCGCAGCGGCTGGGAGGGCAACGGCCGCACCCTGGAGGTGCACATAGGCTCGCTGCGCAACAAGCTTGCGCTGCCCGGGCTGGTCGAGGCCGTCCGCGGCGTCGGCTACCGTCTGATCCCCGACTGCCCGACGTCCACTGCGGCGACCACGCCCACTGCGGCCGCCACGTCCACTGCGGCCACGTCCACTGCGGCCACGTCCACTGCGGCCACCACGGCCGCCGCCGCCGACCCGGCCCCGCCCGCCCCCGCGGAGCACTGACCGCACGTGCGCACCCGCCTGCTCGGCATCCTGATCGCCCTCATGCTCTGCGTCCTGGCCGCCCTGGGGCTGCCGCTCGCGGCGGCGTTCGCGGCGGCCGAGCAGAGCAAGGTGGTCGTCGACCGGCTCGACGACGCCGCCCGCTTCGCCCAGGACCTGCCCACCTCCGGCGCCTCCTCGCTGGACTCCGCCCGCAAGGGCGACCCGGACCCCGCCCCCGGCGACCTCAGCCGGCGGCACGCGATCGACGCCGAGGTCCGGCGCTACTACGACCTGTACGGCGTGCGGCTGGGCATCTTCCAGCGCGACGGCATGCCGATGGCGGTCGCCCCCGCCGACTGGCGGGTGCCCGCCGCCGGCTGGGGGGCCCAGGCCTTCCAGGAGGCGCTGGACGGGCGGCGCAGCCACAACCCGCCGCAGGTCTGGCCGTGGACGGAGGACCGGACGATCACCGTCGCCGCCCCGGTGGTGCGCGACGGCGACGTCGTCGCGGTGGTGCTCAGCGAGTCCCCGACCGGGGCGCTGCGCACCCGGGTGCTGCACAAGTGGCTGGTGGTCGCCGGGGGCGAGGCGGTCGCGATGATCGTCGCCGTGCTGCTGGCCGTCCGGCTCACCGAGTGGGTGCTGCGCCCGGTGCGCACCCTGGACCGGGCGACCCACGACATCGCCACCGGCCGGATGGCCGCCCGGGTCGCGCCCGGCGGCGGACCGCCCGAGCTCCAGCGGCTGGCGCGCTCGTTCAACGAGATGGCGGACCACGTGGTGCACGCCATGGACCAGCAGAAGGCCTTCGTCGCGGACGCCTCGCACCAGCTGCGCAACCCGCTGTCGGCGCTGCTGCTGCGGGTCGAGGTGCTCGGTCTGGAACTGCCCGAGGGCCACGAGGAGGAGCTCAGCGGAGTGCGGGAGGAGGGCACCCGGCTGGCCCGGGTGCTGGACGACCTGCTCGGACTGGCCACCGCCGAGCACGCCCGCCCCGAACCCGAGCGGACCGACCTCACCCAGCTGACCCTGGCCCGGGTGGACGGCTGGCAGCCGGTGGCCGAGCAGCGCGGAATCGAGCTGACCTGGGACGGCCCGGCGCTGGCGATCGGCATGGCGGATCCGATCGGCTTCGGCTCCGCGCTGGACGCCGTTCTCGACAACGCGCTCAAGTTCAGCCCGTCCGGCAGCCGGGTGGGGCTGCGGATCGCGGTGCGCCGGGACGAGGTCGCGGTGACCGTCACCGACGCCGGACCGGGTCTGACCGAGGACGAGCTGGCCCGGGCCGGCGACCGGTTCTGGCGCAGCCCGCGGCACCAGAACGTGGACGGCTCCGGGCTGGGCCTGTCCATCGCCCGTACCCTGCTGGCGGCCGGTGGCGGCTCGCTCGGCTTCGCGCCGGTGAAGCCGACCGGGCTCGCGGTGACCCTGGCGGTGCCGCGGCCGGAGCGGTCCTAGCGGTCTTAGCGGTCCTGGAGAGGTCTTGGCCGCGGCGCGTCCGGGCGGGCCTCAGGGCTTCACGGAGCGGTAGTAGCGCGCCGCGCCCTCGTGCAGGGGCAGCGGATCGGTGTAGACGGCGGTGCGCAGGTCGACCAGCTGGGCGGCGTGCACCTGGGCGCCGATCTGGTCGCGGCTGTCGATCACCGCCCGGGTCATGCCCTCGACCAGGTCCGGGTCCGCGTCGTCCCGGGTGATCATCAGGTTGGGCACGGCCACGGTCGCGACGGCGTCCTTGGGTTCGGCGTTCGGGTAGGTGCCCTTGGGCATGGTGGCCGCGCGGTAGGCGTCGGTGCCGCCGCCCTCGGCCTTGTGCAGCGCCTCGGACAGGTCGCTCAGCGGGACGAGCCGGATCCGGAAGTGGTCCGAGAGGTCGGTGAGCGCGCTGGTCGGCAGGCCGCCGGACCAGAAGAAGGCGTCCAGCTTCCCCTCGCGCAGCTGGTCGGCGGCGTCGCCGACGCCGGCCATCACCGGCTTTATGTCGTGGTCCGGGTCCAGGCCGGCCGCGGCCAGCAGCCGCTTGGTCACCGGGTTCACCCCGGACTGCGGCAGGCCCACGCCCACCCGCAGGCCCTTGAGGTCGGCGGTGCGGCGCACCGTGGAGTCGGCCGGAACGATCAGCTGCAGGTAGTCGTCGTACAGCCGGGCGATCGCCCGCAGCCTGTCCTTGCCCGGGCCGTGGTAGTCGGCGACGGCGTCGGCGGTGGCGATCGCGAAGGTGTCCTGGCCGGCGAGGACCCGGGTGAGGTTGTCGATCGAGCCCTCGGTGTTGTCCAGCGCCAGCCGCACCCCGGGCATCGCCGCGGAGACGTGGCCCTGCAGCAGTTGCCCGTACCGGTCGTAGACGCCGCGCTGCACCCCGGTCGCGAAGCGCGTCTCGCCCCGGGGGTACCCGGGGGAGCGGCCCACCGAGAGCCACCAGCCGCCCAGGGCGCCGGCCAGCAGCACCAGCGCCAGCACCGTCCGCCACAGCGGGCTGCGGGCCGCGCGGCGGACGGCGGCGCCGAGACGTGATGGATCGGTGGGGGTCATGCAGGGATACTGCCAGGCGCTCCCCCCGAACGGGAGGGGAACGGCCGGTGCAAAGCTCCGGGGAAAACCGTCTCGCGGCTGCCCGTACCCTGGTCTGGTGAGCGGTGAGAGCGGATTGAAGAGCTACAAGGTCGTCACGCACGGCTGCCAGATGAACGTCCACGACTCGGAGCGGCTGTCCGGCCTGCTGGAGGACGCGGGCTACGTCAAGGCCGGGCCCGAGGGCGACCCGGACCTGGTGGTGTTCAACACCTGCGCGGTGCGGGAGAACGCCGACAACAAGCTGTACGGCAACCTCGGCCAGCTCGCGCCGGTCAAGAGCCGCCACCAGGGCATGCAGATCGCCGTCGGCGGCTGCCTGGCCCAGAAGGACCGCGAGACCATCGTCAAGCGGGCCCCGTGGGTGGACGTGGTGTTCGGCACCCACAACATCGGCCACCTGCCGGCGCTGCTGGAGCGGGCCGCGGTCGAGCGCAAGGCCCAGGTCGAGATCCTGGAATCGCTGGAGACCTTCCCCTCCACGCTGCCCACCCGCCGCGAGTCCGCGTACGCCGCCTGGGTCGCCATCTCGGTCGGCTGCAACAACACCTGCACCTTCTGCATCGTCCCGGCGCTGCGCGGCAAGGAGGAGGACCGCCGGCCGGGCGACGTCCTCGCCGAGATCGAGGCGCTGGTGGACGAGGGCGTCATCGAGGTGACGCTGCTCGGCCAGAACGTCAACGCCTACGGCTCCGACCTGGGCGACCGCGAGGCCTTCTCCAAGCTGCTGCGGGCGGCCGGCCAGATCGAGGGCCTGGAGCGGATCCGCTTCACCTCGCCGCACCCGCGCGACTTCACCGACGACGTGATCGCCGCGATGGCGCAGACGCCGAGCGTGATGCACCAGCTGCACATGCCGCTGCAGTCCGGCTCGGACCGGGTGCTCAAGGCGATGCGCCGCTCCTACCGGCAGGAGCGGTTCCTCGGGATCATCCGGAAGGTCCGCGAGGTGATGCCGGACGCGGCCATCTCCACCGACATCATCGTGGGCTTCCCCGGCGAGACCGAGGAGGACTTCGAGGAGACGATGCACGTCGTCCGCGAGGCCCGCTTCGCCAACGCCTTCACCTTCCAGTACTCCAAGCGCCCCGGCACCCCCGCCGCCGAGATGGCGGACCAGATCCCCAAGGAGGTCGTCCAGGCCCGCTACGACCGGCTGATCGCCCTCCAGGAGGAGATCTCCTGGGAGGAGAACAAGAAGCAGGTCGGACGCACCCTGGAGGTCCTGGTCGCCGAGGGCGAGGGCAAGAAGGACGACCGGACCCGGCGCCTGTCCGGCCGCGCGCCCGACAACCGCCTGGTGCACTTCAACCCGAGCCTGCGAGGGGCGGACGACGGGCACGGCACGACGCCGGACCAGCCGGTGCGCCCCGGCGACATGGTGACCGTCGAGATCACCTACGCCGCCCCGCACCACCTGCTGGCCGAGGGCCCGGCACTGGCCGTGCGCCGCACCCGGGCCGGCGACGCCTGGGAGAAGCGCCAGACCAAGCCCGCCGCCAAGCCGGCCGGCGTGCTGCTCGGCCTGCCGAAGGTCGGCGCCCCGGCCGAGCTGCCGCTGGCCGCGCCGGCCAGCGGCGCCTGCTGCGGGGACTGACGCTCCGCTTCGGCGTGCGACCGCGGCCCGGTGGGAGTTCGGACTCCCACCGGGCCGTCCGGCTGCCCGGATAGAGTGATCCGCATGCTGGTAGCCGCCGCCGTGTGCCCCTGTCCGCCGCTGATCGTCCCCGAGATCGCCGCCGGGGCCGCGCCCGAGCTGGACGGGCTGCGCGCCGCCTGCGACGAGGCGCTGGCGGCGCTGGTCGCGGCCGAGCCGCAGCTGATCGTGGCGGTCGGCGCCGGGCCGGAGGCCGAGGTCTGGACCGAGGGCGGGGCCGGGTCCTTCCACCGGTACGGGGTGCCGCTGGTCGCCAAGCTGCCCGGCGGGCGGGTCGAGGGGCCGGAGCTGGCCCCCTCGCTGACCGTCGGCGCCTGGCTGCTGGAGCGCGCCGGGGTCACCCTGCCCACGCACGCCTGCGCGGTGCCCGCGGACGCTCCCGCGGACCGGATGCTCGGACTCGGCCAGGGCCTGGCCGGACTCGCCGACCGGGTCGCCCTGCTGGTGCTGGGCGACGGCAGTGCCTGCCGCACGGTGCGGGCGCCCGGCTACCTGGACGAGCGGGCCGAGGGGTTCGACGCCGCGCTGGCCGCCGCCCTGGGCTCGGCCGACCTGCCCGCGCTCGCCGCCCTGGACGCCGGGCTCGCAGCCGAGCTCAAGGCCGAGGGCCGGGCCCCCTGGCAGGTGCTGGCCGGCGCCGCGGAGGGCGCCGGCCTCACCGCGCGGCTGCGCTACCAGGACGCGCCGTACGGGGTGGGATACTTCGTGGCGTCCTGGAGCTGAGCGTCAGGCCGGGCCCTGAGCGGCCGGGCCTCAGGGCCGGGGGGTCGGCCCGTCGTCGCCCGGCTTCGGCTTGTGGGCGAAGTCGTCCACCGCGTGCTTGGCCTTGTCGGCGCCGTGCTCGATCTTCTCGCTGTACTTGCCCTTGGTCGCCCGGTCGATCGCGCCGCCGGTCTTGTCCACCAGGTGCTCGATCTGGTCGCTGTGCTTGCCCGCCAGCTCGCTCGCCCTGTCCTTGAGCTCCCCGGCCTTGCCCTTGAGGTTGTCCATCAGACCCATGGCGATCTCCTTCTCTCCCTGTCCCCTGCTCAACGCACGGGACCGGTAAAGCGTTCGCAAAATCGGACCCGGACCGTCCAGTCACATCGTCGCGCGGCCGGGCAGGGGCGGCAGCCCGGTCCCCGCCGCCTCCGCGGTTTGCGAGACTGGAGCGGTGAGCAGCTCCCGTACCCCGCGCGTCGCCCCTCCCCGGGTGGTCTCCATCGTCGGCGCCACCGCCGCCGGCAAGTCCGACCTGGCCGTCGCCCTCGCGCGCGCCCTCGGCGGCGAGGTGATCAACACCGACTCGATGCAGCTGTACCGGGGCATGGACATCGGCACCGCGAAGCTCACCGTGGCGGAGCGCGGGGGAGTGCCGCACCACCTGATGGACGTCTGGGACGTCACCGAGGCCGCCAGCGTCGCCGAGTACCAGCGGCTGGCCCGGGCCGAGATCGACCGGCTGCTCGCGGCCGGGCGCACGCCTGTCCTGGTCGGCGGCTCCGGTCTGTACGTCCGGGCGGCGATCGACGAGATGGACTTCCCCGGCACCGACCCGGCGGTGCGCGCCCGGCTGGAGGCCGAACTGGAGCAGGACGGCCCGTACGCGCTGCACCGGCGGCTGGCCGAGCTGGACCCGGCGGCCGCCGAGGCGATCCTGACGAGCAACGGGCGGCGGATCGTCCGGGCGCTGGAGGTCATCGAGATCACCGGGCAGCCGTTCACCGCGAACCTGCCGAGCAACACCGCCGTCTACGAGGCGGTGCAGATCGGCGTCGCCGTGCCGCGCCCCGAGCTGGACGAGCGGATCACGCTGCGGGTCGACCGGATGTGGGAGGCGGGACTGCTGGACGAGGTGCGGCAGCTGGAGAAGGTCGGGCTGCGCGAGGGCAGGACCGCCTCCCGGGCGCTCGGCTACCAGCAGGTGCTGGACCACTTCGCCGGGGAGTGCACCGAGGACGAGGCGCGGGCCGAAACCGTACGGGCCACCAAGCGCTTCGCCCGCCGTCAGGAATCCTGGTTCCGCCGGGACGACCGGATCCACTGGCTCTCCCGCCCGGCCGGCACCGACCCGGTCGAGCTGCTGGAACGTTCCCTCGAACTGATCGGGCGTCAGGGAGTTCCGGCCGCTTAGGAGCGGTTCCGGCCAATCCGGCGGTGCACCTGCGCGCGCAGGTGACCGTGCAGGACGAACCGGGGGTCACGGCCCGATCACGTGATGGCCACGGATCACCCGAGGACCCCGGTCAGGCCCCGAACGGCTCCTCTGGACATGCCATCATCGATGCCATAAGGGTCGGCCCGCGCGGGCCGACCGTGCCCGGCCGCGAGTCCGCTCGTGTCGAACAGTCAGGGGAGGCCGTGTGTCGACGGGTACCGGCCCCGATCCCGGCCAGGGCGGGAGTGTCACCGCACCGGCCGAGCAGTTCGACGAGTCGACGAGAGGGGACCTCCCGGTGTTGACCGGCCTGGAGGCGCCGACCTCGTACGCGGTCGCGGTGCCCGCACTGGACACCCGCACGCCGCCCGCGGGCTCGGTGCACGAGCGCGAGATCCGGCCGCGGCGCCGACTGCGCTGGTGGCAGACCCTGCCGATCGCGCTGCTCGGCACGCTCGGCTCGCTGATGTTCGCCTTCCCGCTCGCCTTCGGCTCGGCCGGGGCGCGCGCCACCATGGTCGGGATGCTCGGGCTGCTGTTCACCGCCGCCTCGGTCGGCTGGGGCGCGATGGCCGCCCGGCACGCCGGGTACAAGTGGCCGGGGCTGCCGCGCCGGGGCTCCGGGCAGCGGGCGGGCTGGAAGACGATCGTGGTGTACACCCTGATCGCGCTGGGCGCCTGCGCGCTCGCGGTGTGGCGCGTCGCGTACCTGCGCTGAGCCGGCCGCGGGCCCCTTCCTTCCCAGCCGGGCGGGTCGCGGACCCCAGCCGGGCGGGCCGCGGGCTCCTTCCCGCCCCGAGCCGGGCGGGCGGGCATCAGTACCATCGGAGGGGTGAGCGCATCCTCCCCCCAGCAGGCCGGTCTCCCGTTCTTCAAGGGACACGGCACCCAGAACGACTTCGTGATCGTGCCGGACCCGGACGGCGTGCTGGAGATCGGCCCGCAGGCCGTCGCCGCGCTGTGCGACCGGCGGGCCGGCATCGGCGGGGACGGGCTGCTCCGCGTGGTGCGTGCCGCCGCCGATCCGGCCGCCGCCCACCTGGCCGACCGCGCCGAGTGGTTCATGGACTACCGCAACTCCGACGGCAGCATCGCCGAGATGTGCGGCAACGGCCTGCGGGTCTTCGCCCGCTTCCTGGTCGAGGCCGGTCTCGCCAAGCCCGGCGATCAGGTGATCGCCACCCGTTCCGGGGTGCGCACCGCGATGGTCGCCGAGGACGCCGCGGACGGCACCCCCGGCGAGGTCACCATCGACATGGGCCGCGCCCGGCTGCCCGGACCGGACGGCATCGAGGTCGCGGTCGGCGAGCGGCACTGGCCCGCGCTGAACGTCAACATGGGCAACCCGCACGCGGTGGCCTTCGTCGAGAGCCTGGACCACGCCGGCGAGCTGCGCACCGCGCCGCTCACCAGCCCCGAGGGCGTCTACCCGGAGGGCGTCAACGTCGAGTTCGTGGTGGACCGCGGCCCGCGGCACGTCGCGATGCGGGTGCACGAGCGCGGCTCCGGCGAGACCCGCTCCTGCGGCACCGGCGCCTGCGCCGTCGCGGTGGCGGCGATCCGCCGGGACGGCCTGGACCCGGCGGCCACCGGCGAGGCGGTCTCGTACACCGTGGACGTGCTGGGCGGCCGGCTGGTCATCACCGAGCACCCGGACGGCCGGGTGGAGATGACCGGGCCGGCGGTGATCGTGGCCGAGGGGCGGCTCGACGCGCGCTGGTGGGAGTCGCTGAGCCGCGGCTGACGGCCCGGTTTGCCCATTTCGCGCGGCGACGAATCCACCCGATCGGGTGATACCGGTCGCGGACGGGAATCACGGCATCGCGCACCGTGCTCCGCTCGGTAGCATGGACCACCGGGTCGTCCCCCGGGAGGGGTGGCAGGACCAGCCCTCGGGAGGGGCAGCACCCGGCGACCGTTGCCGGAGGTGCCGATGACCATCGAAGCCGGGCAGCCCCTCGCGGGGCAGCCGACGACCGCACGGCAGGCCGGGGCCCGGAGGCCCCTGGGGGAGTTCGGCCTGGCCGCCCTCGGCCGGGCCGGGCGCGCCGCGTTACTGGCCACCGGGCGGCAGCCGGTGCCGGACGCCCTGGAACCGCTCGTCCGGGTCCACCGCCGGCACCACCCGCAGGCCGACCTGGCCCTGCTCGCGCGGGCGTACCGGCTCGCCGAGGCCAGCCACCGCGGCCAGAAGCGCAAGAGCGGCGAGCCGTACATCACCCACCCGCTGGCCGTCACCATGATCCTGGCCCAACTCGGCGCCGGGACGACCACCTTGGTCGCCTCGCTGCTGCACGACACGGTCGAGGACACCGACTTGACGCTGGACCAGGTGAGCGCCGGCTTCGGGCCCGAAGTCGCCTACCTGGTCGACGGGGTGACGAAACTGGAGAAGGTCGACTTCGGCGCGGCCGCCGAGGCCGAGACCTTCCGCAAGATGCTGGTCGCCACCGGGGACGACGTCCGGGTGATGGTGATCAAGCTCGCCGACCGACTGCACAACATGCGCACCATCCGGCACATGAAGCCGGCCAGCCAGGTGCGGATCGCCAAGGTCACCCGCGACGTGCTCATCCCGCTGGCCGAGCGGCTAGGCATCCAGGTGCTCAAGGCGGAGCTGGAGGACATCGTCTTCGCCACCCTGCACCCCGAGGAGCACGCCCGCACCCGCGCCCTGATGACCGGCCACGAGGCCGAGCCGGACACCCTGCTGGAGCCGTTCGCCCGCGGGCTGGCCCGCCAGCTGGCCGAGGCCGGGATCGCCGCCGAGGTCACGGTGCGGCCCCGGCACTGCGTCTCGCTGCACCGGGTGCTGCTCGAGCGGGCCGCCGCGCCCGGGCCGGACGGGCGGCCGCGGGGGCCCCAGCCGGCCGACTTCGGGCGGCTGCTGGTGGTGGTCGAGGAGAACGCCGACTGCTACGCCGTGCTCGGCGAGCTGCACACCTGCTGGACACCGCTGCCCGGGGAGTTCAAGGACTTCGTGGCCGCCCCCAAGTTCAACCTCTACCAGTCGCTGCACACCGCCGTGGCGCTGGAGGGCGGTGCGGTGGTCGAGGTGCTGGTCCGGACCCGCCGGATGCACGAGGTGGCCGAGACCGGGGTGGTCGCGCTCGGCGACCCGACCCCGGCCGGCCCCGCCCAGGACACCGACGAGCTGGACCGCACCGACCCGGCCCGGCCCGGCTGGCTCAGCAGGCTGCTGGAGTGGCAGCAGGAGACCCCCGACCCGGACGCGTTCTGGTCCGCGCTCACCGCCGACCTGGCCGGCGACCGCGAGATCACCGTGGTGACGGAGAGCGGCGAAACGCTTCAGCTCAGGGCCGGCGCCACCTGTGTGGACGCGGCCTACCTGCTCGGCGAGGAGACCGGCCACCGATGCATCGGCGCCCGGGTCAACGGCCGGCTCACCGCGTTGTCCACCGTCCTCCAGGACGGGGACGTGCTCGCGGTGCTCACCGAGAGCCCCCCGGCGGGCGGCGGGCAGCGCGGCACCGAACCCTCGGGCCCGTCGCCGGAGTGGCTGGCGCACGCCCGCACCCCCGCCGCCCGGCTGGCCATCGAGCGCTGGCTGGCCGACCATCCGGCCCGGCTGCCGGTGGTGCGCACCGGCCCGGCCGGCGGCCAGCCCGCCCCGCCCGCGCACCGGGCCGGGGAGCGCCGGGCGGCCCCCGTCGCGGTGGCCGGGCAGCCCGGCGCGACGGTGCGGCTGGCCCGCTGCTGCACGCCCGTCCCGCCGGACGAGGTGGCCGGCTACCCGATCCGCGGCGGCACGGTGGCCGTGCACCGCACCGGCTGTCCGGCCGGGCAGCGGCTGCGCGCGGACGGCCGCGCCGAGCTGGAGGTGCGCTGGCGGCCCGAGGACGCGCCGACGGCCGGGCACCGCGTCACCCTGCTGGCCGAGGCGCTGAACCGGCCCCGGCTGCTCGCCGACCTCACCGCGGCGATCTCCGCGGAGGGCGTCGGCATCGTCTCGGCCGAGGTCGAGCCGCCGCAGGAGCTGCGGGTCCGGCACACCTACACCGTCGAGCTGCCCGAGCCGGGCGCGCTGCCCGCGCTGATGCGGGCGATGCTCCGGGTGTCCGGGGTGTACGACGTGAGCCGCCCGCACGCCCCGGAGGGGGCGCGGAGCCGCCACTCCGGGGGAAATGGGGGTGACCGGCCCGCGCCCGGCGTGCGACCATCGTGGGGAATTCACGGCCGGTCCACGGCGTTGCCAGGACACAGAGGTCCCGGTGACAGTCGAGGGTCCTCGCCACAGCCGTACAGCGACCAAAGGACAGAATGACCTCCACGTCCGACACCCGCGACCACGCCGACGCCCCGCGCCGCATCGACGGTCTGCGGGCGGAAGCCCTCATGGACGAGGACCTCGCGGCCATCGACGAGGACCTCGGCCACACCAACGACTACGACGGCGACCAGTACGACCGCAGCGAGCGAGCCGCCCTGCGCCGGGTCGTCGGCCTCTCCACCGAGCTCGAAGACGTCACCGAGGTCGAGTACCGCCAGCTCCGCCTGGAGCGCGTGGTGCTCGTCGGTGTCTGGACGGACGGCACGCTGGAGGAGGCGGAGAACTCGATGGCCGAGCTCGCCGCGCTGGCCGAGACGGCCGGCTCCCAGGTGCTGGACGGCCTCATCCAGCGACGCGACAAGCCCGACGCGGCCACCTACATCGGCTCCGGCAAGGCACGTGAGCTGCGCGACATCGTCGCCTCCACCGGCGCCGACACCGTGGTCTGCGACGGTGAGCTCACCCCCGGCCAGCTGATCCACCTGGAGGACGTGGTCAAGGTCAAGGTCGTCGACCGGACGGCCCTGATCCTGGACATCTTCGCCCAGCACGCCAAGTCCCGTGAGGGCAAGGCGCAGGTCTCGCTGGCCCAGATGCAGTACATGCTGCCGCGTCTGCGCGGTTGGGGCCAGTCGCTGTCCCGGCAGATGGGTGGCGGTGGCTCCGGCTCCTCGGGCGGCGGCATGGCGACCCGTGGTCCCGGTGAGACCAAGATCGAGACCGACCGCCGTCGGATCCGCGAGAAGATGGCGAAGCTCCGCAAGGAGATCGCCGACATGAAGAAGGGCCGCGACACCAAGCGCCAGGAGCGCAAGCGCCACCAGGTGCCGTCCGTGGCCATCGCCGGGTACACCAACGCCGGCAAGTCCTCCCTGCTCAACCGGCTCACCGGCGCGGGCGTGCTGGTGGAGAACGCGCTGTTCGCCACCCTGGACCCGACCGTGCGCCGGGCCGAGACCCCGACCGGGCGGCTCTACACCCTGGCCGACACCGTCGGCTTCGTCCGGCACCTGCCGCACCACCTGGTCGAGGCCTTCCGCTCGACCATGGAGGAGGTCGCCGACGCGGACCTCATCCTGCACGTGGTGGACGGCTCCCACCCCGAGCCGGAGACGCAGCTGGCCGCCGTTCGGGAGGTCATCGTCTCGGTCGAGGCACAGGACGTGCCCGAGATCGTGGTGATCAACAAGGCGGACGCCGCCGACCCGCACGTGCTGCAGCGCCTGCTGCGCCGCGAGCCGCACGCCATCGTGGTGTCGGCCCGCAGCGGTGCGGGGATCGACGAGCTGCTGAAGCTCATCGACGACGAGCTGCCGCGCCCGGCCGTGGAGGTACGGGCCCTGGTGCCCTACACCCAGGGCGCGCTGGTCTCCCGGGTGCACAAGGAGGGCGAGCTGCTCGGCACCGAGCACACCGGCGAGGGCACGCTGCTGCACGCCAAGGTGCCGGCCGAGCTGGCGGCGGAGCTGGAGCACTTCTCGGTGGCCTTGCACGGCTGACCGGCTTCACCTCTGCCCGGCTCACCGGGCTGACATTTGCCCAGGGCCCCCGGACGATCGTGTCCGGGGGCCCTGGGCGTTTCCGCGAGGCCCGCTATCGCTCGTTCTTGGTGAAGTAGTCGAAGGCCTGCTTCGCCTGGTCCTGGAGCGAGGGCCCGGCCAGGTAGCCGGCCGGGTTGCGGTTGCCGAGCGCGCTGACGCTGACCAGGTTGGGCTTGCCGTCCTTGGTGATGAACCAGCCGCCGCCGCCCGCGCCCCCGGTCATGGTGCAGCCGATCACGTACATCGGCGGTCGGGTCCGGTCGAAGGAGAGCAGACCGGGCGCGGCGGGGGATTCGCAGCGGGTCAGCTCCATGCCGTCGAACGGCCGCTCCACCGGGTAGCCGTAGGCGACGGCCGAACCGACCTGGTCCCGGGGTGCGTTGAACCACACCGGGACCGAGCCGCCGACCGTCTCCTCCAGGGACGGCCCGGAGCCGGCCTCCCGGCGCACCCGCAGGACCGCGTAGTCGTACTGGTCGTGGGCGCCCACGCCGCTCTCCCGCAGCCAGGTCGGCGAGACCAGCGCCCGCACCACCGTCCACCGGCCGTACGGGGCGGCCTGCTGGTCGCCGTACGGCCGGCCGCGACGCGCCTGGCCGTCCCGGTTGACGCCGGGTACGAAGACCAGGTTCCTCGCCCAGCCGCCGCCCTTGCCGTCGTGCAGGCAGTGGGCGGCGGTGTAGACCAGGTCGCTGCGGCCGGGGTCGACCGGGTCGGAGACCACCGTGCCGGAGCAGACCGCGTCGCCCTGGGGCGTGGTCATGAACAGCTTGCCGACCACGGCGGAGTCCGGGCCGTACGGGTGCCGCTGCGGCACGGCCGGGACGGCGGCCGGCGGAGCGTCGCGCTGGACGGCGCCGGGGGCGGTGGCGGTCAGCGCGTACTCCGGAGTGGGCCTGGCCTTGGCGGCCTCCATCCGGGAGACCGACCAGTAGCCCGGGGCCACGGGGTTGGCGAAGCCGCTCTCGGTGGCGTACCGGGCCCAGTCCTCCACCTTCCAGCCGCTCAGGTCGCCCAGGCTGGTCGGCGCGGCCCTGGGCAGGGCGGCGGGCGGCGCGGCCGGGGCGATGGGGCCGTCCGGCCCGCAGGCGGCCGAGGTGAGCGTCAGGGCGGCGAGCAGGGCGGCGCCGGCCGTGGCGGCCCGGCGCGCCCTGGTGCCGACGGTGCGCATGCTGGTTCGTCCCACGTCGCGGTACCGGTCACTGCTTCCTGGAGATCCAGTCCAGGGCCTGCTTGGCGACCGTCTCCAGGTACGGGCCGCTCAGCGACGTGTGCTCCTGGGTGCCGATCGAGGTGTTGCTGACCAGGGCCGTCCTGCCGTCCGGCAGGGTGGCGAACCAGCCGCCCCCGCTGGCGCCCTGGGTCATGTCGCAGCCGATGGTCAGCATGGACGGGCGCTTGGCGTCGAAGGACAGCCGGGTCGGCTTGCCGCCGTCGCACGCGTAGAGCTCCTGGCCGTCGAACGGCTTGACCAGGGGATAGCCGGCGGCCGACACCCGGAGCTGGTCACGGGGTGCGTCGAACCACACCGGGACGGCCGAACCGACCGTTTCTTCAAGGGACTTGCCGGTGTCGTTCTGGTTGTGCACGCGCATCACGGCGAAGTCGTACTGGTTGGCGGCGTCGCCGGTCCGGCCGCCCTCGAGCATCCACTGCGGGGAGGTGGTGACCTGGTCGGCCCACCAGGTGCCGAGCGGGGCCAGCTCGGACAGCGGTGCCTTCCTGCCGCCGCTGGAGGCACCGGAGTTGTTGTAGGCGGGAACGAAGACCAGGTCCTTGTAGAAGTCGCCGCCCTTGCCCTCGTGCACGCAGTGCGCGGCCGTCCAGACCAGGTTGCTCTTGCCCGGGTGCTGCGGGTCGGCCACCACGGTGGCCGAGCAGTTGCCCCGGCCGCCCTGGGCGGAGAAGAACACCTTGCCGGAGGGCTGCTTGAGGTACGGGCGGGGCACCGGCACGGCCTTGACCACCGCCGGCTCGGGATCGGTCACGCCGTCGTCGGTGGCGGCCCCCGGGGTGGACGGCGCCGGGGTGGAGGGCGCCGGCTTGGCGGCGGGCGGGGCCGGGTCGGCGGGCTTGGCGTCGCCCATCTTGGCCGGGTCCCAGAAGTCCTTCACCACCGGGTTGTGGAAGACGTGCTTGGACGCCCACTTGTCCCAGTCCTCGAACTTCCACTTCTTCAGGTCGTCCCAGCTCCGCGGCAGGCCCTCCAGCAGGCTGGTCGGCAGGCCGGAGGGCAGGGTGATCCCGCCGGTGACGCCGCCACCGCCCGGGGCGGCGGCTCCGCTCGCTGCGGTCGCGTCCGGCGGCGGCGCGGCGGCCCCGCCGCCGTCGCCGGCGGGGCCGTCCGGCCCGCAGGCGCTCGCGGCGAGCAGCGTTCCGGCGACGAGGGCGGCGGCCAGGGCTGACCGGTGGATCGATGGCATCTGTGCGCTTCCCCCTGTGCTCGGTCGGACGGTGGTGCGGCGGTGCCGGTGCGGCGCCGGAGGCACGGCGGTGGTGTGGCGGATCGCCGCCATGGAGTCTTCCATCGCGGTCGAGGACGGCCGGGCCCGGCCCCCGGGTTGCGGACCTGACGGAAGGTCACCGATCCGTGACGCCGGACCGGGCGGCTCGTTGGCACAGCAGGGCCTTCCGCCCCCGGGGCGGACAACCCCCGATCTTCACCCGGACGAGTGAGCTGTCCTTGTGATCAACCCTCAGGGATAGGTAACCCTTACCTGACGCGACGGTGCGAGCGCCCGCCCATCCCCTCCACCACCAGCGCGCGTCCGCACCCCCACGCGCACCAAGGAGCAGCCTTGAGCACCGCCCTCACCGGAGCACCGCCCGAATCGCCGCAGCCCGCGGAGCCCCCTCGGGAGCCCCAGGGCGCGACGGCGCCGGAGGCGAGCGGGGAGCACCAGCCCGGGCCGGACCCGCTGCTGCATCGGGACCCGGCCGTCGCCGCCGAACAGGCCGCCGTGGAAGCCCTGTTGCGCTGCTGGACGCGGGAGACCGGCGCCCGGCCCGGGACGGACGGGCGGCTGCGGATCGACGTCCTCGGCGGCGCCGCCCGGCTCACCGCGCCGGTCCGCTACTGGTCGCCCGCCGGCTGGCACCGGTTCGGACCGGCCACGCTCTCGGCCGGCGAGGGGACCGCCGACGCCCCGGTGGACGCCGTCACCACCGCCGCGCTGCTCGCCGCCGCGGCCGCCGAGCGGCCCGACCCCGGACAGGTCGCCGACCTCGCCGCCCGGGTCGCCGACTCGGTCGTGCGCACCGCCGAGATCCTCGCCCACCGCCGTACCGCCGCCGAACCCGGCGGGCCGGAGCGCTCCCACTTCCTCGCCGGCGAGCAGTCCCTGCTGCTCGGCCACCCACTGCACCCAACCCCGAAGAGCCGCGATGGCCTCGGTCCCGCCCAGAGCGCCGCGTACTCGCCGGAACTGCACGGCTCCTTCCAACTGCACTGGTTCGCGGTGGACCGCGAACTGCTCGCGGCCGGCTCCGCCGTCGCCGACAGCGCCGACCGGCTCACCGCCGCCCTGCTCGACGGCCACGCCGCCCTGCCGGCCGGCACCGCCGCCCTGCCTCTGCACCCCTGGCAGGCCCGGGAACTCGCCCACCGCCCGGCCGTCGCCACGCTGCTCGCCGACGGGCTGCTGCACGACCTCGGGCCGGCCGGCGAGCCCTGGTACCCCACCTCCTCGGTGCGCACCGTCTACCGGCCCGGCGTGCCGTGGATGCTCAAGCTCTCGCTCGGCCTGCGGATCACCAACTCCCGCCGGGAGAACCTGCGCAAGGAGCTCCACCGCGGCCTGGAGATGCACCGGCTGCTGGAGAGCGGCCTCGCGGCCGAGTGGCGGGCCGCCCACCCCGGCTTCGACGTCGTCCGCGACCCGGCCTGGATCGGCGTCGACCACCCCGACCTCGACGACCCGGGCGGACTGGACACCGTGCTGCGCGCCCAGCCCTTCGCGCCCGCGGACCGGGCGCTGTGCGTGGCCGGGCTGGTCGCCGAACAGCCGCTCGGCACCGGCGCCACCGTGCCGTCCCGGCTCGGCGACACCCTGCGCTCGCTCGCCGCCCGCACCGGCCGCCCGCTGTCCACGGTGGCCGCCGAATGGTTCCTGCGGTACCTGGACGCCGTCGTGCTGCCCGTCCTCTGGCTGGACGGCCGAGGCGGCATCGCGCTGGAGGCCCACCAGCAGAACAGCATCGTGCTGCTGGACGCCGACGGCTGGCCCAACGGCGGCCGCTACCGCGACAACCAGGGCTACTACTACCGGGAGAGCGCCGCCGAGCGGCTCACCGCACGGCTGCCCGGCCTCGGCGCGCAGAGCGACACCTTCCTGCCGGACCCGGTGATCGACCACCACTTCGCCTACTACCTCGGCATCAACCACGTGCTCGGACTGATCGGCGCCTTCGGCTCCCAGGGGCTGGCCGACGAGACGGTGCTGATCGCCGGGCTGCGCCGCTTCCTGGCCGGCCCGCGGGCGAGCGCCACCGGCTCGGCGCTGCCCGCCCTGCTGCTGGACGCGCCCACCCTCCCCTGCAAGGCCAATCTGCTCACCCGGATCAACGGCCTGGACGAGCTGGTCGGCCCGGTCGCCTCCCAGTCCGTGTACGTGGACATCCCCAATCCCGTGGCGGGCGGCTGATGTCGGACGACCTGCCCGGGTGGGGCGCCGTCTCCACCCCGGCCGGCGAGTTCCGGCTCCGCCCCGTCCGGCTCCCCGCCGACCTGGACCTGCTCGCCGACTGGATGAACGACCCCGAGGTCGACGCGTTCTGGGAGCTGGCCGGGCCGCCCGCCGTCACCGAACGGCACGTCCGAACCCAACTCGACGGCGACGGCCGCAGCGTGCCCTGCCTGGGGCTGCTCGACGGCGCACCGATGAGCTACTGGGAGGTCTACCGCGCCGACCTCGACCCGCTCGCCGGGTACTACCCGGCCCGACCGCACGACACCGGCCTGCACCTGCTGCTCGGCCCCGCCGCCAGCCGCGGCCGGGGCCTCGGCGGCCTCCTGCTGGCCGCCGCGGCCGACCTGGTCCTGCACCGACGGCCCGACTGCGAAAGGCTGGTGGCCGAACCGGACGTGCGCAACCGGCGCTCGGTCCGGGCCTTCGAACGGGCCGGGTTCCGGGCCGCCGCCGAACTCCGCCTGCCCGAGAAGCGCGCCGCCCTGATGGTCCGCGACCGAGACCCGGGGCCCGCCCCGCGCCAGGCCCGACTCCCCGCCTAGGACACCCTGTGGACACCTCGACACCCCCTCCCTACGACCTGCTCGGCGTCGGCATCGGCCCGTTCAACCTCTCGCTCGCGGCACTCGCCGAGCCCGTACCGGGCCTGCGCACCCTCTTCTGCGACCAGCGCCCGGAGTTCCGCTGGCACCACGGAATGCTGGTGGACGGGGCGCGGATGCAGGTGCCCTTCCTCGCCGACCTGGTCTCCCTGGTCGACCCGACCAACCCCTGGTCCTTCCTCAACTACCTGCGCGCCCAGGACCGGCTGTTCCCGTTCTACTTCGCCGAGCGCTTCCAGCTGCCCCGCCGCGAGTACGACCACTACTGCCGCTGGGCCGCCGAACGGCTGGCCAACTGCCGCTTCGGCACCGAGGTCACCGCACTGCACTGGACCACCACACCGGACCAGGGCCCGCTGTTCCGGGTCGAGCTGACCGACACCGCGACCGGCCGGCGCTCCGCCGTACGGGCCCGCAACCTCGCGCTCGGCGTCGGCACCCGGCCCGTCCTGCCCGAGGCCTTCGCCGGACTCGCGGGCCACCCCGGGGCCTTCCACTCCGCCGAGTACCTCGACCGGCGCGCCGACCTGGCCGGCGCCCGGGACATCACCGTGGTCGGCAGCGGACAGTCCGGCGCCGAGGTCTTCCTCGACCTGCTCCGCCGCCACGACGGCGACGGCGTCCGGCTGCGCTGGCTCACCCGCACCCGGGCGTTCGCCCCGATGGAGTACTCCAAGCTCGGCCTCGAACACTTCACCCCCGACTACACCCGCTACTTCCACGGCCTCCCCGAAGCCGTCCGGGACTCCCTCGTCGCCGCCCAGTGGCAGCTGCACAAGGCAGCCAGCGCCGAAACCCTCGCCGAGATCCACGACCACCTCTACGAGCGCACCATCGGCCGCCCGATCGACTCCGCCCCGGTCGAGATCACCCCCGGCACCGCCGTCACCGACGCCCGGCCCGGACCCTGCGGCGGCCTCGAACTGCGCTGCCGGCACAGCGACTCCGGCACCGAACACCTGCTGCGGACCGACGCCGTGGTGCTTGCCACCGGCTACCGGGCCGCCCGCCCCGCCGCGATCGAACCCCTCGCCCACCTGATCGACTGGGACCGGTCCGGGCGCTACCGGGTCGACCTCGACCACCGGGTCGCCACCCGGCCCGAGCTCACCGGCGGCATCTACGTCCAGAACGCCGAACTGCACACCCACGGCGTCGGCACCCCCGACCTCGGGCTCGGCGCCCACCGGGCCGCCGTCATCCTCAACGCCGTCACCGGCCGCACCGTCCACCGACTGCCCGACCGGACCGCCTGGACCGGCTTCGCGCCGCCCGCCCCCGCCGGCCGTGCCGGCCGACCCGCCCCCGTCGTCCCCCGCCCCCAGGAGCTGACCCGTGCCGCAACCGTCGGCCGCTGAACCGCCGCTCTACCGGCCCCCGCACCTCACCGCCGGGCACTGGCAGCGGGCCGGCCGCGCCCTGCTGGCCAAGATGTTCGCCGAGTTCTCCTACGAGGACCTGCTCACCCCCACCCCCGGCGCCCTCGACGGCGAGTACCTGCTGAAACTGCCCGAGGTCGAGTACCGCTTCGCCGCCCGCCGGGGCGCCTACGACGGCTGGCAGGTCGACCCGGAATCCATCCGCTGCTCCCACCCGGACGGCCTGGACCCGCTGCGCTTCCTCCCGTACGCCCGGCAGACCCTCGGGATGCGCGGCGAGACGACGGCCCACCTGATCCGCGAGCTCTCCGCCACCCTCACCGCGGACGCCCGCCAGCTCGCCACCGCGCTCACCGCCGCCGAACTCGCCGAGCTCGACCACCCCTCGCTGGAGGGGCGACAGGGCGGCCACCCGTGGATCGTCCCCAACAAGGGCCGGATCGGCTTCTCCGGCACCGACGCCGCCCGCTGGACCCCGGAGGCCCGCAGCCCGCGCCCGCTGCCCTGGATCGCCGTCCACCGCCGGCTCGCCGAGTACCGCGGGGTGCCCGGCCTGGAGCGGCCCGAGCAGCTGTACGCCCGCGAACTGGACGACGTGGACGCGCTGCGCGCCCCACTCGGCCCGGACGCCGACGACTACCTGCTGCTGCCCGTCCACCCCTGGCAGTGGGACGAGACGGTC
Source organism: Kitasatospora sp. NPDC029312 (assembly GCF_055569215.1). Classification (NCBI taxonomy): domain Bacteria; kingdom Bacillati; phylum Actinomycetota; class Actinomycetes; order Kitasatosporales; family Streptomycetaceae; genus Kitasatospora; species Kitasatospora sp. NPDC029312. Next base: position 27,008 of record NZ_JBVHXY010000024.1, read on the forward strand.
CTGCCGCTGTTCGCGCCCTGGATCGCCTCCGGCGAGATCGTGCCGCTGCCCTCGGACGGCGACCCACGGCTGCCCCAGCAGTCCATCCGCTCCTTCTTCAACACCGCCCACCCCGAGCGCTGCACCGTCAAGCTGCCGTTGTCCATCCTCAACACCCTGGTCTGGCGCGGGCTGCCGGTCGAGCGGACCCTCGCCGCGCCCGCCGTCACCGCCTGGCTGCACGGGCTGCGCGACGCCGACCCGTACCTGCGGGACGAGTGCCGGGTGATCCTGCTCGGCGAGATCGCCTCGGTCACCGTCGACCACCCGGTGTACCGGGAGATGCCCGAGTCGCCGTACCAGTACAAGGAACTGCTCGGCGCGATCTGGCGCGAGCCGCTCGGCCCCTCCCTCGCCGAGGGCGAGCGCGCCCGCACCCTGGCCGCGCTGCTGCAGACCGGCTCGGACGGGCGGGCGCTGGCCGGCGAGCTGATCGCCCGCTCCGGCCTCGCCCCCGCCGAGTGGACCGGCCGGCTGTTCGCCGCGATGATGCCGCCGCTGCTGCACTTCCTGTACCGCTACGGACTGGTCTTCTCCCCGCACGGCGAGAACGCCATCGTGGTCTTCGACGACCGCGACACCCCGACCCGGCTCGCGGTCAAGGACTTCGTCGACGACGTCAACCTCAGCGACCAGGACCTGCCCGAACTGCGCGACCTGCCCGCCGAGGTCGCCGACGTGCTGCTGCGGGACAGCCCGCCGGAGCTCTGCCAGTTCATCCACTCCGGGCTGTTCATCGGAGTCTTCCGCTACCTCGCCCCGCTGCTGGAGGCCCAGACCGGACTGCCCGAGACCGAGTTCTGGGCCCTGCTGCGCACCGAGATCCACCGCTACCAGGACCGCTTCCCCGAGCTGCGCGAGCGCTTCGCGCTGTTCGACCTGTTCCAGCCCCGGATCACCCGGCTCTGCCTCAACCGCAACCGGCTGCTGCTGGACGGCTACCAGGACCGCCCGCACCGCCCGCACGCCGCCCGGCACGGGACCGTCCCGAACGCGCTGGTCGCCGTGGACGTGCGCCTTCCGGCACAACGGGACCGGATTGTCACCCCCGCCCCGTAGGGTGGAGGGGTCATGACGAACGACTCCGAATCCCAGCCCGCGACGGACCTCGACGACGAGGCCGAGGAAGCCGTCGCCGTCCCGCGTTCGCGGATCCCCGAACTTCTGCACGCCGCGGTGGCGGCCGTCGGCGGCGTGGAGCGCCCCGGCCAGGTGCGGATGGCCGAGGCCGTCGCCGACGCCGTCGACAACGGCGAGCACCTGCTCGTCCAGGCCGGCACCGGCACCGGGAAGTCCCTCGCCTACCTGGTGCCGGCGCTCGCCCACGGGGACCGCGTGGTGGTCGCCACCGCCACCCTGGCGCTGCAACGCCAGCTGGTGGAGCGGGACTTGCCGCGCACGGTCGAGGCGCTGCACCCGGTGCTGCGCCGCCGCCCGCTGTTCGCGATGCTCAAGGGCCGCTCCAACTACCTGTGCCTGCACCGGGCCAACGAGGGCACCCCGAGCGACGAGGGGGAGGGCCTGTTCGACCCGGTGGACGCGCTCGGCGGCCCCACCGGGAAGCTCGGCCAGGACGTGCTGCGACTGCGCGACTGGGCGGGGGAGACCGACACCGGGGACCGCGACGACCTCAGCCCGGGCGTCTCGGACAAGGCCTGGGCGCAGCTGGCCGTCACCTCCAAGGAGTGTCTGGGCGCCTCGCGCTGCCCGTACGGACAGGAGTGCTTCGCGGAGAAGGCGCGGGAGCGGGCCAAGCTGGCGGACGTCGTGGTCACCAACCACGCGATGCTCGCGATCGACGCGATCGAGGGCGCGCCGGTGCTGCCCGAGCACGGGCTGCTGATCGTGGACGAGGCGCACGAGCTGGTCAACCGGGTCACCGGTGCGGCCACCGCCGAGCTCACCGTCGGCGCGGTCAACCGGGCCGTGAAGCGGGCGGCCCGGCTGGCCAACGAGAAGGCCGTGGACGCGCTGCAGGCCGCCGCCGAGAACTACCACGGCCTGATGGAGACCGCGCAGCCCGGCCGGGTCGAGGAACTGCCCGAGTACCTGGCGTACGCGGTCACCGCGATCCGGGACGCCGCCCGGCAGGTGATCACCTCGCTCGGCGAGACCAGGGACAAGGGGCTCAGCGACGAGGACGCGGTCCGCAAGCAGGCGATGGCCTCGGCCGAGACGCTGCACGAGACCGCCGACCGGCTGCTGCGGGACTCCGAGTACGACGTGGTCTGGATCGAGCGGAGCGACCGCTTCGGGCTGGGCACCGCCTCGCTGCGGGTCGCGCCGCTGAGCGTCTCCGGGCTGCTGCGCGAGGGGCTGTACAAGGAGCGCTCGGTCGTGCTCACCTCGGCCACGCTCAAGCTCGGCGGGGACTTCAACGGCGTGGCCGGCTCGGTCGGCCTGCCCAAGGAGGCCCGGCTGCCGGACGAGCGCACGCCCGGCGACAACCCCGAGCCGGGGTTCGGGGAGGATGTCGTCCCGTACTGGCGGGGCATCGACGTCGGCTCGCCGTTCAAGTACCCGAAGCAGGGCATCCTGTACGTCGCCAAGCACCTCGCCGACCCCGGGCGCGACCCGGAACGGCCGGACATGCTGGACGAGTTGGCCGAGCTGATCGGCGCGGCCGGGGGCCGGACGCTGGGGCTGTTCTCCTCGATGCGCGGCGCCCAGACGGCCGCGGAGGCGATGCGGGAGCGGCTGGACCACCGGATCCTGCTCCAGGGGGAGGAGACGCTGGGCGAGCTGATCCGCGAGTTCGCCTCGGACGCGACGACCTGCCTGTTCGGCACGCTCTCGCTCTGGCAGGGCGTGGACGTGCCGGGCTCGGCCTGCCAGTTGGTCGTGATGGACCGGATCCCCTTCCCCCGGCCGGACGACCCGCTGATGAGCGCCCGGCAGAAGGACGTCGAACAGCACGGCGGGAACGGCTTCATGGCGGTCGCGGCGACGCACGCGGCGCTGCTGATGGCGCAGGGCGCGGGCCGGCTGGTGCGCGCGGCCGACGACCGGGGCGTGGTGGCGGTGCTCGACCCCCGGGTGGAGACCAAGCGGTACGGGAGCTTCTTCCGGTCCTCGATGCCGGAGTTCTGGTACACCACGGACCGCAACCAGGTCCGCCGCTCGCTGGCGGCGATCGACGCGTCGGCGGCGCCGGTGCGGCCGGTGGTGAAGCGGGGCTGAGGTCCTCGCGCCCGGGCAACGACGGCGGGGCTCCCCGCTGACGCGGTGGAGCCCCTTCCCGGTGGATGCTGCCCGTGGTGCCGGAGGCTGCCGCAGGCCTGCGATGGGTGTTCTGGGGCTGCCGTGGGTGCCCTGCGGCCTGGCCTGGCCAGGCCGCCGCCGTTGCCGGCGGAGGCGGTGCGCCGTGCTGTCAGAGGCGGCGCAGGACCGCGACGACCTTGCCCAGGATGGTCGCGTTGTCGCCGTTGATCGGCTCATACGCCGGGTTGTGCGGCATCAGCCAGATCCGGCCGTCCTCACGCTTGAGCCGCTTGACGGTGGCCTCGCCGTCGATCATCGCCGCCACGATGTCGCCGTTCTCGGCGACCGGCTGGCGGCGGACGGTGACCCAGTCGCCGTCGCAGATGGCCGCCTCGATCATCGAGTCGCCGCGCACGGTGAGCGCGAACAGCTCGCCCTCGCCGACCAGTTGGCGGGGCAGCGGGAAGACGTCCTCGACCGTCTGCTCGGCCAGGATCGGTCCGCCGGCGGCGATCCGGCCGACCAGCGGCACGTAGGAGGTGGAGGGACGGCCGGCCGTCTCGGCGGTGTTGGGACGGGCGACCTCGACGCCGCGGACCTCGTAGGCCCGGGGGCGGTGCGGATCCCGGCGGAGGAAGCCCTTGCGCTCCAGGGCCATCAGCTGGTGGGCGACCGAGGAGGTGCTGGACAGGCCGACGGCCTGGCCGATCTCCCGCATCGACGGCGGGTAGCCCCGGCGCTGGACGGAGTCGCGGATGACCTCGATCACCCGGCGCTGGCGCTCGGTGAGGCCGGCCTCGTCGGTGCGGATGCCGGGGGGGCGTCCGGGCATCGCGCGGGCGGGGGAGGGATGGGTGTCGTCCATTGCGGGGGTGTGTTCGATCGGCTGGTCGGGAACGCGGCTCGCGGTGGAGAGCGCGGGGCCGGAAAGGCGGTGGTCTTCGCTACGGTCCATGCTGATGTCCACGCTCTGCTGATTCACGGTGCGCTGCCCCACCTTGAACTGGGAGTGTTCCTGCACCGGGATGGTGTTGGTTTCGACGGTGTTCACGGCGGCCCCTCTCGACGGCTGTCCTCTCCCCTTTTCCAGCCCAACGCACCTCCTATCGAAAGGTTGCGCCAAACACACGTTCGAGTGAATTATTCGGGAGTTGGCTGACTCGATCAAGGCTTTGCTGTACATCGAGTAAATGTTCGACCGGATGTCGACCTCGGAAGTCTAATCGGCGCCGACACGCCTGGCGTGCCGCATCCCCCCGAGACCTAGATGTAGTGGCTAGAGTCCTCCGCGTGCCCAGTAGTAGTGGTCGCGTCTCATGATCAGCTTGCCGAGGCCGGGGGCGCATCGCATAGACTCACCCGGTCCGCACGTCCTGCCAGGGAGGGATCCCCCGGTGCACTGCCCCTTCTGCCGGCATTCCGACAGCCGCGTTGTCGACAGCCGGACCACCGAGGACGGCAGCTGCATCCGCCGTCGTCGACAGTGCCCGGACTGCGGCCGCCGTTTCACCACCGTGGAGACGGCCGCGCTCATGGTCGTCAAGCGCAGCGGCGTCACCGAGCCGTTCTCCCGGCAGAAGGTCATCACCGGCGTCCGCAAGGCCTGCCAGGGCCGCCCGGTCACCGAGGATGCCCTCGCCCAGCTCGGTCAGCGGGTCGAGGAGTGCGTGCGCGCCAGCGGCAACGCCGAGCTGACCACCCACGACGTCGGGCTGGCCATACTCGGCCCGCTCAAGGAACTCGACGTGGTCGCCTACCTGCGCTTCGCCAGCGTCTACCAGGCGTACGACGGACTCGAAGACTTCGAGGCCGCCATCGCGGAACTCCGCGCCGAGCGGCCCGTCCCCGAGGCGGACGGCACCCCCGTGCCCGTACCCGCCACCGCGCCCTAGGCGGCGCCGGGGCCCCGCCGGGGCCTCCCGCCCGTACCACCACACGGCCCCCCGGGGCCCACGCGTGCCCGAGACCGGGGCACGGAACACCACAAACCGTGCGCAAGCAGGCGAGGTCTCCGGCTGCCCGCACACCGGAAGAGCGAACCAGCGGTGCCCGGATTTTTCGGGGCACTTCGGGCGTTTGCCCAGGAGGAGGAGCGAGAAGTGACAGACACCACGAGCGGTTCCGCGCGCGGGTCGAAGTCCGAGAAGGCTGCGGCCAAGGGTGCCAAGGCCCCGAAGGGCGGTCTCCGGATGGAGCGCATCTACACGACTCCTGGCGTGCACCCCTACGACGAGGTCCGCTGGGAGCGGCGCGACGTCGTCATGACCAACTGGCGCGACGGCTCGATCAACTTCGAGCAGCGCGGTGTCGAGTTCCCCGACTTCTGGTCGGTGAACGCCGTCAACATCGTCACGTCCAAGTACTTCCGCGGTGCCCTCGGCACCCCGCAGCGCGAGTGGAGCCTCAAGCAGATCATCGACCGCGTGGTGCTCACCTACCGCGCGGCCGGCGAGAAGCACGGCTACTTCGCCACCACGGACGACGCCGAGATCTTCGAGCACGAGCTGACCCACACCCTCCTCCACCAGGTGTTCAGCTTCAACTCGCCGGTCTGGTTCAACGTCGGCACCAAGCAGCCCCAGCAGGTCAGCGCCTGCTTCATCCTGTCCGTCGACGACTCCATGGAGTCGATCCTCGACTGGTACAAGGAAGAGGGCATGATCTTCAAGGGCGGCTCCGGCGCCGGCCTCAACCTCTCTCGCATCCGCTCCTCCAAGGAACTGCTCTCCTCCGGCGGCAACGCCTCCGGCCCGGTCTCCTTCATGCGCGGCGCCGACGCCTCCGCCGGCACCATCAAGTCCGGCGGCGCCACCCGCCGCGCGGCCAAGATGGTCGTGCTGGACGTCGACCACCCGGACGTCGAGGCCTTCATCGAGACCAAGGTGAAGGAGGAGGAGAAGATCCGCGCCCTGCGCGACGCGGGCTTCGACATGGACCTCGGCGGCGACGACATCACGTCCGTCCAGTACCAGAACGCCAACAACTCGGTCCGCGTCAACGACGAGTTCATGACCGCCGTCGAGAACGGCACCGAATTCGGCCTGCGCGCGCGTCTCACCGGCGAGGTCATCGAGACCGTCGATGCCAGGAAGCTGTTCCGCAAGATGGCCGAGGCTGCCTGGGCCTGCGCCGACCCCGGAATCCAGTACGACAGCACCATCAACCACTGGCACACCTGCCCGGAGTCCGGCCGCATCAACGCGTCCAACCCGTGCTCGGAGTACATGCACCTGGACAACTCCAGCTGCAACCTCGCCTCGCTGAACCTGATGAAGTTCCTGCGCGAGGACGACTCCTTCGACGTGACGACCTTCGCCAAGGTCGTCGAGCTGGTCATCACCGCGATGGACATCTCCATCTGCTTCGCCGACTTCCCGACCGAGAAGATCGGCGAGACCACCCGCGCCTTCCGCCAGCTCGGCATCGGCTACGCCAACCTCGGCGCCCTGCTGATGGCCACCGGCCACGCCTACGACAGCGAGGGCGGCCGCGCCCTGGCCGGTGCCATCACCTCGCTGATGACCGGCACCGCCTACCGCCGCGGCGCCGAACTCGCCGGTGTGGTGGGCCCTTACGAGGGCTACGCCCGCAACGCGGTCGCGCACCAGCGGGTCATGAAGCAGCACGCCGACGCCTCGCTGGACGCCGTCCCCTCGGACGAGCTGGACGCCCCGGTCTGGCTCGCGGCCAACAAGTCCTGGCAGGACGTGCTGCGCATCGGCGCCCAGAACGGCTTCCGCAACGCCCAGGCCTCGGTGCTCGCCCCGACCGGCACCATCGGCCTGATGATGGACTGCGACACCACCGGCGTCGAGCCCGACCTCGCCCTGGTCAAGTTCAAGAAGCTGGTCGGCGGCGGCTCGATGCAGATCGTCAACGGCACCGTCCCGCGCGCCCTCAAGCGCCTCGGCTACCAGGACGAGCAGATCGAGGCGATCGTCGCCCACATCGCCGAGCACGGCAACGTGGTGGACGCGCCCGGCCTGAAGACCGAGCACTACGAGGTGTTCGACTGCGCGATGGGCGAGCGCTCCATCTCCCCGATGGGCCACGTGCGGATGATGGCGGCGATCCAGCCGTGGATCTCCGGCGCCATCTCCAAGACGGTCAACATGCCGGCCGGCGCGACCGTCGAGGACGTCGAGGAGATCTACTTCGAGGCGTGGAAGATGGGCGTCAAGGCGCTCGCCATCTACCGCGAGAACTCGAAGGTCGGCCAGCCGCTCTCGGCCAAGAAGAAGGACGAGAAGGCGGCGGCGGTCGAGGCCCCCGCCGCGGTCGAGAAGGTCGTCGAGTACCGCCCCGTCCGCAAGCGCCTCCCCAAGGGCCGCCCGGGCATCACCACCTCCTTCACGGTCGGTGGCGCCGAGGGCTACATGACGGCCAACTCCTACCCGGACGACGGCCTCGGCGAGGTCTTCCTGAAGATGTCCAAGCAGGGCTCGACCCTCGCGGGCATGATGGACGCCTTCTCCATCGCCGTCTCGGTCGGCCTGCAGTACGGCGTGCCGCTGGAGACGTACGTCTCCAAGTTCACCAACATGCGCTTCGAGCCGGCCGGTCTGACCGACGACCCGGACGTGCGGATGGCCCAGTCGATCGTCGACTACATCTTCCGCCGCCTGGCGCTGGACTTCCTGCCGTTCGAGACCCGCTCGGCGCTCGGCATCCACTCCGTCGAGGAGCGCCAGCGCCACCTGGAGACGGGCTCCTACGAGCCGCTGGAGGCCGAGGAGATCGACACCGAGTCGCTGGCCCAGTCGGCCCCGGTGGTCGCCAAGCCGGCCCCCGCCGCCGAGGCGCCCAAGCCGGCCCCGAAGCAGGCCCACAACTCCACGGAGCTGATGGAGATCCAGCTCGGCCTCAACGCCGACGCGCCGCTCTGCTTCTCCTGCGGCACCAAGATGCGCCGCGCCGGCAGCTGCTACCTCTGCGAGGGCTGCGGCTCCACCAGCGGCTGCAGCTGACCACGGGGCCGTCACCCCGGCTCGGACGGGGTGACGAGGTGACGGGGTGAGCCACTGAGAGCGGGGCGAGGACTTCACGGTCCTCGCCCCGCTCTTTCGCGTTACCGGGGACGCACATGTCACGGACGGGGCCGCTGTCCGGTCGGAAGGGGTGACGGCTCCTACCGAGAGGAACGGTGTGGTGATGGGAACGGTGCTGGTGACCGGGGCGACGGGAACCCTGGGCCGGGAGGTGGTGCGACTGCTGGTGGCGCGCGGCGTCGCGGTGCGGGGGCTGAGCCGGCGGACACGGGCCGGGGGCGACGGGGTCGAGTGGGTGGTCGGGGACCTGGTGAGCGGGGAGGGGATCGCCGAAGCGGTCGCCGGGGTGGAGACCGTGCTGGACTGCGCGACCACCCAGGGGAAGAGGGACGTCACCGGGGTCGAGCGGTTGGCGGAGCAGGCCCGCCGGGCGGGAGTCCGGCATCTGGTGTACGTGTCGATCGTGGGGATCGACCGGGTGCCGCTCGCCTACTACCGGGCGAAGCTCGCCTGTGAGCGGGTGGTGCGGGAGTCGGGGCTGGGGTGGACGGTGCTGCGGGCCACGCAGTTCCACGACCTGCTGTTCAGGGCGTTCGCGGTGAGCGCGAAGCTGCCGCTGTTCCCGGTGGTGCCCGGCGCCCGGATCCAGCCGGTGGACGTCCGGGAGGTGGCGGCGCGGGTCGCGGGCCTGGTGGGGCGGGAACCGGCCGGATTCGCCCCGGAGGTGGGCGGGCCCCGGGTGCGCTCCTACCGGGAGCTGGCCGAGGCGTACCTGCGGGCCGCAGGCCGTCGGCGGCCGCTGCTGCCGGTCCCGCTCCCGGGGCCGGTGGGCCGGGCCCTGCGAGCCGGCGGACTCACGACGCCGGACCGGGCGGTGGGGCGGGGGACCTTCGAGGAGGCGCTGGAGCGCCGGTTCGGCTGAGCACGGGTTCGGCGGAGCGGCAGTTCGGCTGAGCGCGGGTTCCGCAGAGCGCGGGTTCGGCCGAGCGCCGGGTCCGCCGAGCGCTGTGGCGAGGCCGGGCTGAGTTCGGACCCGGTGGATCCGGTGACGGGGCGTTCGAGATGCCGTCGATCGGTGTACGAGCGGTGAACGCAGGAGATTGTCCGTCAACTAGCGGCTTGAGGGCAAAGTCTGAATCGATATGATCGGCCGAAAGCGTGAACGGATCAGCCGCCCGGAGATGTGTCACGACGTCGCCGGGCGGTCTCATATGCGCTCGACCCGCTGTCGGCGGCCGCCACCGTCGCCGATCCGCCGCCCGCGCCGCCGCCCGCCGACGTTGCCGAGGACCGCCCGATGAGAGATGCCACCAGCCCCGAGGGTCAGCCGCGTCGCCGCCCGGCGCCGCGCACCGTCGCCCTCACCGCGGCCGCCGTCCTGCTGGCCCTGGTCGCCGGCCCCGTCGGCATCAGCCGGGCCCTGGGCGCGCACCAGCCGCTGACCGCCTTGGCGGTGGGTGCCGTCACGGTGCTCTGGCTGATCGCCGTCGGCCTGGCGGCAGCCGGGGCCGAGCGCTCCCGCCGGCTGGCCGAGGACGTGGAGGCGCAGCACCAGGAGGCGATGACGGCCCTGGTCATCGCCGGAACCGCCCGGCAGTCCGAGGCGGCCGCCAAGGAGCGCGCCGCCGCGGCGCAGGCCGAACGGGACGCCGCCCGCGCCGAGCAGGCCCGCGCCGAGGCGGACGTCACCGCCGCGCACACCGAGCTGGATCGGCTGCGGTCCGAGCTGGAGGACGCGCGGGCCGAGGTCGAGGCGGCACGGGAGCGGGCCGCCGCCGAGCGGGCCGAACTGGACCGGATTCCCGAGGGCGTGCTCCCCGAGGTGGTGAAGAAGCTGCGTGGGGGCGCGTCCGTGGACAGTGCGCTGGCCGCGCACCGCAAGCACCCCCAATACGCGCTGCTGCGCGCCGTCGGCGAGGAGATCGGCCGGGGCGAGCGGCTGCGGGCGGCCGCGCTGGCCGTCTGCGCGACCGCCGCCGGGCGGGTGCAGGCCCTGGCCACGAGCATGCACGCCGAGCTGCGGGAGATGCAGCACCGGCACGACGAGGAGGTCCTCGGCGACCTGCTGCGGCTGGACCACTCGACCGCCCAGGCGGGCCGGATGGCGGACAGTATCGCCGTGCTCACCGGTGCCCGCTCGGGCCGCCGCTGGGCCAAGCCGATCGCGGTGGAGTCGGTGCTGCGCGGAGCGCTCGGCCGGATCGGCGCCTACCAGCGGGTGCGGCTGCACAACGCGAGCAGCGCCGCGGTCGCCGGGTACGCGGCCGAGGGCGTGATGCACGCGTTGGCCGAACTGCTGGACAACGCCACCAACTTCTCCGCCCCGCCCGCCGAGGTGCACGTCTACGTCGAGGAGGTGCCGGCCGGTCTGGCGGTCACCGTGGAGGACAGCGGCCTGGGCCTGAGCGACAGTTGGCTGCGCCGGGCCGAACGGGCCGTCTCCGCCGAGCCGCTGGACCTCGCCACGCTCTCCGCCGGCACCCGGCTGGGCCTCGCGGTGGTCGGCGTGCTGGCGCGCAAGTACGGCCTGCAGATCTCCTTCCGGCCGTCGGCGCGCGGCGGCACGGGCGTGGTGATGCTGATCCCGCAGCAGCTGGTCACCCACCCGGCTCCGGCCTCTCTCCAGGCCCCCGCGACGGCCGTCGAGCCCAGGCGTCCCGCACCGGCCGTGGAGACCGCGCGTCCGGCGCTCACCCCCGCCCGCCCGGCGCCCGCCTCACTGCCCCCCGCACCCACCGCGCCGAGCGCCGCCCCGGTGGCTGTGCCGACCGCCTCGGTGGTCCCGGCGCCCGCCGTCCCCACCCAGAACCCGGCCGTGCCCGCCCGGACGACCGACAGCGGCCTGCCCCAGCGCCGCCGCGGGCAGACCCTGGCCACCACCGCCCCGGCGGCGGCCCCGGTCACGCGGCCCGGACGGACCGACGCCGCGAAAGCCGCCGCCCGGTTCGGCGCCTTCCGCCGAGCCGCCCAGCCGACGGTGCCCGTACCGGCCGGCGCGCCCGTACCGGCCGGCCGGCCGGTACCCGCGGCGCCGACCGCGGACACCGACACCACGCCCGACGCTCCCCCCGTCACGACGAAGGACTCCTGATGAGCAGCGCCACCGACCGCGACCTCGACTGGCTGTTGGACAACCTGCTGGCGGCAACCCCCGGCACCCGGCACGCCCTGGTCCTCTCCGCCGACGGCCTCAAGCTGTGCCACACCGACGGACTGAGCGCCGACCAGGCGGACCAGCTGGCCGCGATCGCCTCCGGTCTGCAGAGCCTCGCGCACGGTGCATCGATCGAGTTCGGCGACGGCAGCGGCGGGGTGCGGCAGTCGATGACCGAGTTCCACGGCGGCGTCCTGTGCATCGTGGCGGCCGGTGAGGGCGCCCACCTCGCGGTGGTCACGGACGAGGACGCGGACGTGGGCGTGGTCGGCCACAACATGCACGGCCTGATCGAGCAGATCGGCGTCCACCTCAGCGCTCCCGCCCGGAGCGCGGCCGCCGTGGAGTCCGCGGCGGTGAAGGGCACCGCCGCAGGGGACACCGCCCCTGGGGACGCCGCCACACAAGAGAGCGCCGGGATATGAACGGCGGGCCGGTGCTGCCGGGCCGGGACGACGACCCGGACCGCCTCTACACCATCACCGGGGGCCGCAGCCGCGCCCCGGAGAACGCCTTCGACCTGGTCACCCTGATCGTCGCCGAGCGGGAGCCGGCGTCCGGCATGCAGTCGGAGCACGCCCGGATCCTGCGGATGTGCGAGGCCCCGACCGCCGTCGTGGAGGTGGCGGCGGAGCTGGCGCTGCCCATCTCGGTGGTGAAGATCCTTCTCGGCGACCTGCTGGAGTCCGGGGCGGTCACCGCCCGGCACCCCCGGTTCGCGGCGAACAAGGCCCGGCTGCCCGACCTCGACACGCTGAAGCAGGTGCTGCATGGCCTCCAACGGCTCTGACCTCCAGGACGCCCGGCCCGCGGTGCGCACCCCGCTGCGGGCTACCGCCGACAACGCGCTGAAGATCGTCGTGGTCGGCGGCTTCGGAGTCGGCAAGACCACCATGGTCAGCTCGGTCAGCGAGATCCGTCCGCTGAACACCGAGGAGGTGATGACCCGGGCGGGGGAGGGCATCGACCCGGCCGGCAGCTGGGGCAAGCGCTCCACCACGGTCGCCTTCGACTTCGGGCGGATCACCCTGTCCGAGCGCCAGGTGCTGTACCTGTTCGGCGCGCCCGGCCAGGAGCGCTTCTGGTTCCTCTGGGACCGCCTGTTCAACGGAGCCCTGGGCGCGGTCGTCCTGGTGGACACCCGGCGGCTGGAGGACTCCTGGTACGCGATCGACCGGCTGGAGCACCACGGCACCCCGTTCATCGTCGCCCGCAACAACTTCGGCGAGCCCACCCACACCCTGGAGCAGGTCCGGGAGGCCCTGGACCTGTCGCCCGAGGTGCCGTTGGTGGACTGCGACGCCCGCGACCGGGAGTCCGGCAAGCGGGTGCTGATCGAACTGGTCCACCACCTGGCCGCCCTGGCAGGAGCGGCCGACGCGATCTACGAGGAGAGCACCCCGTGACCCAGCCCGCCGCCACCCCGCCCCCGGGCTGCCCGGCGCACGCCGGCGCCACGCCGCTGTACGGGCCGCGCTTCCAGACCGACCCGGCGCAGCTCTACCGCGAGCTGCGCGCGGCGCACGGACCGGTCGCCCCGGTCGAGCTGGCCGGCGGGGTGCCCGCCTGGCTGGTGATCGGCTACCGCGAGCTGCAGCAGGTCACCGGCCAGCCGCAGCTGTTCGGCCGCGACTCCAGCCGCTGGCACGCCTGGGCGACGCTGCCCGAGGACTGGCCGCTGAAGCCGATGATGGCGCCGGTGCCGTCGATCCTGTACGCCGAGGGCGAGGAGCACGTGCGCCGCTCCAGCGCCGTCACGGACGCGCTGGCCGCGATCGACCCGTACGAGCTGCGCAAGCACTCCGAGGAGATCGCCGACCGGCTGATCGACGAGTTCGCCGGGCGCGGCGAGGCCGACCTGGTCGCCGAGTACGCGCACCGGATGCCGCTGCTGGTGCTGTGCCGGGTGCTGGGCCTGGACGAGGAGCAGGCGCCGCAGCTGATCGCGGCGCTGCTGGCCATGCTGGACGGCGGCGCGGACGCACCGGCCGGCGCCCAGCGGCTGCTGGAGCTGATGCTCGCGCTGGTGGAGCAGAAGGCCGAGCACCCGGGCGCGGACGTGGCCTCGCGGATGCTGGAGCACCCGGCGGGGCTGAGCCACGACGAGGTGATGCGCGACCTGCGGGTGCTGCTGATCGCCGGCCACCAGCCGTGCTCGTACTGGATCTCCAACGCGTTGCGGCTGATGCTCACCGACGAGCGGTTCGCCGCCTCGCTGGCGGGCGGCCGGCGCAGCATCAGCCAGGCGCTCAACGAGGCGCTCTGGGAGGACACTCCGACGCAGATCTTCGCCGGCCGCTGGGCCGTGCGGGACACCCAGCTGGGCGGTCAGCGGATCGCCGAGGGGGACATGCTGCTGCTCGGTTTCGCCGGGGCCAACGCCGACCCGTCGGTGCGCCAGCCGGACGGCCGCCCGGCGGAGGGGAACCGGGCGCACATGAGCTACTCGTACGGCGAGCACGGCTGCCCGTTCCCGGCCCAGGAGGCGGCCGAGGTGATCGCCACCACGGCGATCGAGGTGCTGTTGGACCGGTTGCCGGACCTGCGGCTGGCGGTGGCCGAGCACGCGCTGGTGTGGCGGCCCTCCGCCTGGGTGCGCGGGCTGGTCGCGCTGCCGGTCTCGTTCAGTCCGGGCCACCTGGCGTAGCGCGGGCGCCTTGCGGAAACCCGGCCGGGCCAGCCAAGATCAACAGGACGTGCACAGTCGTTCGAAGTTCCGGTACCCGAAAGAGAGTTGCCGCCGATGAGCGCAGCCCCGGCCCCGATCGCCCTCGACCCGCTGGCCCGTGACAACGCGGCCGAGGGCGCCCTGCTGCGGGCCGCCGGCCCGGTGGTGCCGGTGGTGCTGCCGGGCGGGGTCGCCGCCTGGGCGGTGACCCGGCACGCGGCCGCCCGTGATCTGCTCACCGACGCCCGGCTGGTGAAGGACGCCGGGCACTGGGCGGCCTACCAGCGCGGCGAGGTGCCGAAGACCTGGCCGCTGATCGGCCTGGCGGTGCCCGGTCCGAGCATGGTGACGACGGACGGTGCCGAGCACCGCCGGCTGCGGGCGCTGGTCGCCCAGGCCTTCACCCCGCGGCGGGTCGAGCTGATGCGCCCGCGGGTCGAGGCCGTCACCCGGGCGCTGCTGGACGGCCTGGCGGCCGGGGAGCCGGTGGTCGACCTGAAGACCGCCTTCGCCTTCCCGCTGCCCATGACGGTGATCTGCTCGCTGCTGGGCGTGCCGGAGTCGGACCACGGGGTGCTGCGCGACCTGTACGAGCGGTTCTTCGGCATCAAGCCCGACCCGGCGGGCATCCAGGCGACCATCGCCGGGCTGAACGCCTTCGTCGACGACCTGGTGGCGCAGCGCCGTTCGGCGCCCGGCGAGGACCTGGCGAGCGCGCTGCTGGCCGCCGACACCGAGGGCGGGGCGCTCACCGACGCGGAGGCGGCGGCCACCCTGCGGGTGATCATCGCGGCCGGCCACGAGACGACGGTGAACCTGATCGGCAACGCGGTGCGGGCGCTGCTGACCCACCCGGACCAGCTGGAGCTGGTGCGGGCCGGGAAGGTTCCCTGGGACGCGGTGGTCGAGGAGTCGCTCCGCTGGACCCCGCCGACCAGCAACTTCCTGTTCCGCTTCGCGGCCGCGGACATCGAGGTCGACGGGGTGGTGATCCCGGCCGGTGAGCCGGTGCTGGTCTCGTACAACGCGATCGGCCGGGACCCGCTGCAGCACGGGGTGACGGCGGAGCTGTTCGACATCACCCGGGAGCCGACCCGCCACCTGTCCTTCGGGCACGGCCCGCACGTCTGCCCCGGGGCGCCGCTGGCCCGGCTGGAGGCGGGCATCGCGCTGCCGGCGCTGTTCGAGCGGTTCCCCGCGCTGTCGCTGGCGGTGCCGGACGCCGAGCTGCGGCCGAGCCCGACGCTGGTGGTGAACAGCCTGCTGGAGCTGCCGGTTCGACTGGCCTGACACGTCGCGGACTTGCGGCCCCGTCCGGTTTCCGGGCGGGGCCGTCGCCTTGAGGTCTCGCTGTGAGGTTCCGCTCCAAGGTCTCGCTTCGAGGCCGCGCTTCAATGTCTCGCTTTAAGGTTGACCATGGACCTTGGCGGCGGCCGACGGCTGCGTTAACGTCGTCGAACCGGTTCAGCCGCCGCTCGCCCGCGATCTCCGTACGCCCATCTCAGGTACAGCGCACCGTCGTTCACCCCACGTCGACAGCACGTCCTGGCGAGGAGGACCGCATTGTCCCTCAACCCGACCGCGCCACACCGGAGTTCCCGCCGCCGACTGGCCGCAGTACCCGCCCTGGTGGCGGCGCTGACGCTGACCGCGGCCTGCTCGAACAGCTCCGGCGGTTCGGGCGGTGGCGACGGAGCAGCCCAGACCCTGACCGGTGACTGCGCCAAGTACCAGCCGTACGCGGGCCATTCGGGCACCACCGTGACGATGTTCGCCTCCATCCTCAGCCCGGAGTCGGACAACCTGGAGAAGTCCTGGGCCGAGTTCGGCAAGTGCACCGGAATCAAGATCAGCTACGAGGGCTCCAACGACTTCGAGTCCCAGCTGCCGGTCCGGGTGGCCGGCGGCAACGCCCCGGACTTCGCGATCATCCCGCAACCGGGCCTGCTGGCGCAGATGGTCAAGAGCGGCAAGGTGGTCAAGCCGCCCGCCCAGACCGTCGCCAACCAGGACAAGTGGAGCCCGGTCTGGAAGACCTACGGCTCCGTCGACGGCACGTTCTATGCGGCCCCGATGAGCGCCAACATGAAGTCGCTGGTCTGGTACTCGCCGAAGGCCTTCAAAACGGCCGGCTACGAGGTGCCGAAGACCTGGGCGGACCTGACGGCGCTCAGCGACCGGATCGCCAAGGCGGGCGGCCCCAAGCCCTGGTGCGGCGGCATCGCCTCCGGCACGGCCACCGGCTGGCCGGCCACCGACTGGCTGGAGGAGGTGATGCTGGGCACGTACGGCGGCGAGGTGTACGACCAGTGGGTGGGCCACCAGGTCAAGTTCGCCGACGAGAAGGTCACCACGGCGATGCGGACCGTCGCCGACTGGATGCAGAACCCGGCCTGGGTCAACGGCGGTTACGGCGACGTCAAGTCGATCGCCACCACCACCTTCCAGGACGCGGGAGCGCCGGTCCTCACCGGCAAGTGCGCCATGCTCCAGCAGGCCTCGTTCTACGAGGCACAGTGGCCCAAGGGCACCAAGGTCGGCCCGGACGGCGACGTCTTCGCCTTCCACCTGCCCGCCGTGAACCCGTCGATCGCCAACCCGGTCGAGGGCGGCGGCGAGTTCCTGGCCGCCTTCTCCAGCCGGCCCGAGGTGCAGGCGGTGCAGAACTACCTGTCCAGCTCGGACTGGGCGAGCAGCCGGGTGAAGACCGCGCCCGGCTGGGTCTCGGCCAACCAGGGCGTGGACAAGAGCCTGTACACGGACCCGATCGACAAGCTCTCGGCGGAGGCGCTGACCGACCCGAGCGCGACCTTCCGCTTCGACGCCTCCGACCTGATGCCCGCGGCCATCGGCTCGGGGCAGGAGTGGAAGTCGCTGACCGCCTGGTTCGCGGAGGGACAGTCGATCCAGAAGACGGCCGCCGACATCGACGCGGCCTGGCCGAAGTAGGCCGGACGGGATCGGCCGGGCTCGGGAGAGGGCGCTCGGGCTCGCCCGCCGCTCAGGGGCGATCGGATCGGCGGGCCCGCTCGGGTCGTAGGGTCCGCTCGGGTCGTTGGGTCGGCTCGGGCCTGTCGGGCACGGGCCCGCCCCGTCCATCCCGTCCATCCCGCCCGTCCGGCCGGTCGCGCCGTCGGGCGCGCGTATGAGGACCACCCGCCGAGGGCGGTGCGGGGCCACCCACCCGCACCGCCCGCCCCTTCCCACCACCCACCGGACCCACCGGACCCGAAGGGACGTACAGCCATGTCGGTATCCGGCTCCCCGCCTTCCGTCGACCCGTCGGTCGCCGACCCCCTGGCCGCCGGCACCTGGGGCGACGCGGCGGTCAAGTTCGGCAACAGCATCGGCGCGATCGCCGGCTTCCTCGGCATCCTGCTGCTGGTCTTCCTCGTGGCCGGCCGGGCCCGCGGCCGCCTGGCCCGTCCGCTGGCCGTCCTGGTGTTCCTCGGGCCCGCCGTGGTGCTGCTGGCGGTCGGACTGGTGGTGCCGCTGGTACGGACCGTCTACCTGAGCCTGCAGAACGCGGACGGCAGCCGGTTCGTCGGCGGCGAGAACTTCGGCTGGGCCTTCACCACCGACTCGGTCCGGGAGGTGCTGCTCAACACCCTGTTGTGGCTGGTGGTCGCGCCACTGGCGGCGACCGGGCTGGGCCTGGTGCTGGCGCTGCTGGTGGACCGGATGCGCGGCCAGTCGGTGTACAAGTCGTTGATCTTCATGCCGATGGCGATCTCGCTGGTCGGCGCGTCGATCATCTTCAAGTTCGTCTACGAGGCGCGCGGGAAGGATCAGCCGCAGATCGGGCTGCTCAGCCAACTCGCCCACGCGGTCGGCTGGTCGGATCCGCCGAACTGGCTGCTCAGCCAGCCGCTGAACACCTTCCTGCTGATGGTGGTCATGGTCTGGGTGCAGACCGGCTTCGCGATGGTGGTGCTGTCGGCGGCGATCAAGGCGATCCCGACCGAGGTGACGGAGGCGGCCCGGTTGGACGGCGCGACCGGGCTGCGGCTGTTCTGGTCCGTCACCGTCCCGATGATCCGCACCACGGTGATGGTCGTGCTGACCACCGTCATGATCATCACCCTGAAGGCCTTCGACATCGTCCGCACCATGACCGGCGGCAACTTCGGCACCCAGGTGCTGGCCAACGAGATGTACTCGCAGTCCTTCGTGCAGTTCAACGACGGGCGGGGCAGCGCCCTCGCGGTCCTGCTGTTCCTGGCGGTGCTGCCGCTGGTGGCCTACAACATCGTCCAGCTGCGGAGGGAGCGTGAGGTGCGGTGAGCGCTCGCGAGGGGGAGGCGGTCGGCGCGGGGTCCGTCGTCCGGAAGCACGACGGCCGGAAGAACGACGGCCGGAAGCGCTCCGGCCGCAAGCACGACGGCCGGAGGGCCGCCGGCCTGCGTGACGGCGCGGGGCGCCCCGTGCGGAAGGCCTTCAGCAACCCGCTGGCCTCGGTGTTCGTGATCGCGATGACGGTGCTCTGGACGATCCCGACGCTCGGCCTGCTGGTGACCTCGCTGCGCCCCAAGCAGGACGTGACCGCCGACGGCTGGTGGAACGCCCTGCTGCACCCGGACTTCGGACTGGGCAACTACCACGCGGTGCTGTTCGAGGGCGGCTCCGGCGTCTCCACCGGCCTGATGCCGTTCCTGGTGAACTCGCTGGCGATCAGCGTCCCGGCCACCCTCTTCCCGCTGGTGCTGGCGGCGATGGCGGCCTACGCGCTGGCCTGGGTGCGGTTCCGGGGGAGCGACGCGGTGTTCTTCACGGTGTTCGCGCTCCAGGTCGTGCCGCTCCAGATGGCGCTGATCCCGCTGCTGCGGCTGTTCTCCAGCGGTGCGCACCTGGGTTCTCTGACGCTGATCCCGGCGGTGGACCTGAAGGGCAGTTACGCGCCGGTCTGGCTGGCGCACACCATGTTCGCGATGCCGCTGGCGGTGTTCCTGCTGCACAACTTCATCGCCCAGCTCCCGCGCGACCTGATGGAGGCGGCGGTGGTGGACGGCGCCTCGCACTTCAAGATCTTCCGGTCCATCGTGCTGCCGTTGTGCGCGCCGGCGCTGGCCTCCTTCGCGATCTTCCAGTTCCTCTGGGTCTGGAACGACCTGCTGGTCGCCCTCACCTTCGCCGGCGGCACGCCGGAGGTGGCGCCGATGACGGTCCGGCTGGCGCAGCTGTCCGGTTCGTTCGGCGGGCGCTGGGAGCTGCTCACGGCCGGGGCGTTCCTGTCGATCATCGTGCCGCTGATCGTCTTCTTCAGCCTCCAGCGGTACTTCGTCCGTGGGCTGCTGGCTGGGTCGGTCAAGGGGTAGATGGAGCAGACCGCGTGATCAATGCTTTCTGAACGCGTTCAGGAGTTACTTTTGAACTTGTTCAGAATGGTCTACGGTCGGCAGCGGCCGCGGCGCCCGGCGTCGCGGCCGCCGGGCGAGCGCGCCCGCCGGCGGATCACCCGAGGGTGGCTTCCGCATGCCCGCCGACCACTGAGGGGGACTCATGCCAGGTCCGCCCACGCCTGCCCCGATCGATCCGCTGCCCGCGACCGAGCCCCGACCGATGGGCCCCTACCGGTCGCTCGGTGTGCCCGTGCCCTCGTACGGCGACCGGCTGCGCCGCACGGAGCCCGACCGTCGGGCGGCGGCCACGCCCCGAGCCCTCCTGGCGGCCCCGGTCACCGGCCTGGTGACGGCCTGGCTGTTGTACGACGGCGTCGGCGCCGACCTGCTGATCTGCGGCGCCGTCACCGCCGTCGGTGCCGGGCTCGTCGCGCGGGGAGCGGGCCGGCGGATCCGGCCGTGGACGGTGGTCTGGAGCCTGCTCGCCCTCGCCCTGCTCGCCGTCCCGGCCCTGTGGGACGCCGGCTGGCCCACCCTGCTGGCCGTCGGGGGAGCGCTCGGACTGGCCTCGCTGGCCCTGCACGGCGGGCGCCGCTGGCCGGGGGTGCTACTCGCCCTGCCCGCCGTCGTCTGGCAGTCGGTGCCGGGCGTGGCCTGGGCCTGGAACGGCCTGCGGGGAAGGGAGCTCCCGGGCCGCGGCCGGATCGTCCCGGTGCTGAAGGCGCTCGCGGTCGCCGCCGTCCTGCTGACCGTCTTCGGCCTGCTGTTCGCCAGCGCCGACGCCGGCATGGCGGACCTGTTGAGCGATCTCAACCCCAGCTTCGACTTCCGTCAACTGCCGGTGCGGGCATTGCTGTTCCTGCTCGGTACGGTCACCGCGCTCGGCTTCGCGTACACCGCGGCCGGCCCGCGCCGCTGGGACCGCGTGACGGCCGCCCCGGGGCGGGAGCGGCGCCGACTGGAGTGGGCCCTGCCGCTGGTCGCGCTCGAGCTGCTGTTCGGTGCCTTCGCCGTGATCCAGGCCGTGGTGGTGCTCGGCGGGGCGGACGCCGTACTCCGGGACACCGGCATGAGCCGCTCCGCCTACGCCCGACAGGGGTTCTGGCAGCTGAGCGCCATCACCGTGCTGACCCTGGTCGTGGTGGCCGTCGCCAAGCGCTGGGCCCCGCGAACCACCCCCGGCGACCGCCGGGTGGCGCGGATCCTGCTCGGACTGCTCTGCCTGCTCGCGCTGGTCGTGGTCGCCTCGGCGCTCGGCCGGATGTGGTTCTACGTGGACGCCTCCGGCCTCACCAGGCTGCGGCTGTGGGTGCTGGTGGTCGAATCCTGGCTGGGCGTCGTCTTCCTGCTGTTGATCGCCGCCGGGCTCACCCGGCGTGCCGACCGGCTGCCGCGCGTCGTCGTCCTCAGCGGCATGCTCACCGTCGCGGTCTACGGACTGATGGGGCCGGACTCGATCATCGCGGAGCAGAACGTCTCCCGCTTCGAGCGCTCGCACCGGATCGACCTGCGCAACGTCCGCGAACTCTCGGCGGACGCGGTGCCCGCCCTGGACCGGCTCCCCGAACCGCAGCGGACCTGCGCGCTGCAACTGATCCGCACCGACCTGGCGGACCACCCCGCGGCCTGGTACGCCACCAGCCGCTCCGCCGACCGGGCCCGCCGGATCCTGGCCGCCCGGCCGCTGAGCGACGGCGGCTTCGGCGGTACCAACGCCTGCGAGCGGGCGGGGCTGCGGATCGACCCGTACTCCTGACGGCCGGCCGCGTCAGGAGTACGGGACGGGCCCGCCGGGAGCGTGGTGCTCCCGGCGGGCCCGTACGGTCGTGGCGCCTCAGTGCGTTCCGGCGCCCGGTGCCTTGCGGTTCAGTGCATGGCCACGCCGGCCGAGTCGCCGCTCGGCAGGTCGCTGGCCTTCGCCTTGATCACGAAGAGGGCGATCAGCAGGGCCACCCCGGCGAGCGCCGCGCCGACGATGAAGCCGTGCGAAATCCCCTGGGCGAGTACGGAGTTCGCCGGATCGGTGCCCGGGAGGAACTCGTGGTGCTCCTGGAAGTAGCCGAGTTCCTTCGGAGTCGCGCTGTGCATGAACCCCGGCAGCTGCGCCTTGGCCTCGGCGGTCGCGTAGTGCGCGAAGACCGTGGTCAGGATCGACAGGCCGAGCGAACCGCCGATCTGCTGCATCGAGTTGAGCAGTCCGGAGGCGGCGCCGGTCTCCTCGCCCGGCACACCCGCGACCGCGAGCAGCATCACCGGGACGAAGATCAGGCCCATGCCGAAGCCGAAGACCACCGTGGGGCCGAGCACCCCGTCCACGTAGCCGCTGGTCTTGTCCATCTGGGTCAGCCAGGAGAGGCCGACGGTGACCAGCAGCGCGCCGCCCGCCATGAACGGCTTCGGGCCGTACTTGGCCTGGAGGTTGGAGGCGATCTGCGCGGCGATGATGATCGAGACGCTGATCGGAAGGAACGACACGCCCGCCTTGAGCGGGCTGTAGCCGAGCGGCCCCTGCACGAACAGGACCACGTAGAAGAAGATGCCGAACATGGCCGCGGCCAGGCAGAGCATCATCACCAGGCCGCCGGTGCGGTTGCGGTCGGCGAACAGGTGCAGCGGGGTGATCGGCTGGGCGGTGCGGTTCTCGATCACGAAGAAGGCGGCCAGCAGGATCGCGCCGGCCGCGAAGGAGCCGAGCGTGATGCCGTCCGACCAGCCGTCCGAGGCGGCCCGGATGAACCCGTAGACCAGGCCGACCAGGCCGAGCGTCGAGGCGAGCGCGCCCGGCACGTCGAAGCGGCCCGGGTGGCGCTCGGACTCGGCGATGTAGCGCGGGGCGGCGATCGCGATCAGGATCGCGATCGGCACGTTGACGAAGAACACCCAGCGCCAGTTCAGGTACTCGGTGAGCAGGCCGCCGGCCAGCAGGCCGATCGCGGCACCCGAGCCGGCCACCGCCGAGAACACGCCGAACGCCTTGTTGCGTTCCGGCCCCTCGTCGAAGTTGGTGGCGATCAGGGCGAAGGCGGTCGGTGAGCAGATCGCGCCGCCGATGCCCTGGAGCGCGCGGGCGGCCAGCAGCAGGCCGCTGTCCTGCGCGAAACCGCCCAGCAGCGAGGCCAGGCCGAACAGCAGGGTGCCGAAGATGAACACCCGGCGGCGGCCCAGGATGTCACCCGCGCGACCACCGAGCAGCAGCAGCCCGCCGAAGGTCAGCGTGTAGGCGTTGATGACCCAGGAGAGGTCGGTGGTCGAGAAGTTCAGCGCGTCCTTGATGTGCGGCAACGCGATGTTCACGATGGTCGCGTCGAGCACGACCATGAGCTGCGTGGCCGCGATGACGGCCAGGGTGATGCCCTTCCCCCGGCCTTGGCGGCCCTTCGGTGGTGCGTTCTTGCTGAGCGTGTCGGAGATGGCCATGGATGCTTCCCCCTGCTGGCTACGTGCTCGGTGACTCGGTGCTCGGTGATCTCGGTGTTCGGCGATTTCGGTGTTGGGCGATTTCGGTGTTCGGTGAGTCACTTGCTCGGTGACTCGGTGACTCGGTGACTCGGTGACTCGGTGCTCGGGGACCGGGTGCTCGGTATCGGGCCGAACTGCGGGCCCGGAGTGGTGCTGTGCGCTGCTGCGCGCCGACGCGGGCGGGCGCCGTGCGGCGCGGGGCGGGCGCGTGCGGACTGGGAAGGAACGGTCCCGTTCACTAATCTGGAAGATATCCTGGGCCTGATAGTGAACGCAAGCGTTCCTTAAGGATGGTGGCGATGGAACGGTTGGTGCGGCGACTGGCGGCGGACCGGGCATCCGGTCGAGCGGCCGCCCGACCGGCGGATGGCGCGGTCCGGTCGCCCGCGGTGCCGGTGGCTCCGGGGCCGGCGGCTTCGCCACCCGTGGAGCCGGTGGGTGGCGCGAGGTCGTCGGACGGGGAGCCGGAGCCGCGTTGCCCGATGCGGGTCGCCCGGGAGGCGCTGGCCCGGCCGGTGCGGCGCCGGGGGAAGGAGTTGGAGAACGCGATCTTCGAGGCCGCGCTCGACCAGCTCACCTCCGGCGGTTACGCGCGACTGACGATGGAGGGCGTCGCCGCTGCGGCGCGGACCGGGAAGGCCGCGCTCTACCGGCGCTGGGCGTCCAAGATGGAACTCGTCATCGACGCCCTGGATGCCACTCTGCCACGCCCTCACGGGGTCCCCGACCTCGGGTCCGCCAGGGCCGAATTGCTGCAGCTCATCGAGCTGTTCACGGACGGGATCGGCTCCCGTGCGGGCGCCGCGCTGCACGTGCTGATGGGCGAGCTGTCCCAGCAGCAGGCCGAGGTGTTCAAGGACTTCATCGTGCAGCGGGTGATGGAACCGACCAAGGATGCCATCCTGGACATCCTCCGCCGGGGCGCCGAGCGCGGCGACGTCCGGCCCGGAGCGGTCAGCCCCCTGGTCGCCGACGTCATACCCGCGATGCTGCTGTTCCGGGTGAAGGTCCACGACCGGGAGATGGCCCCCGACTTCGCGGCCCGGCTGATGGACGACGTGCTGGTGCCGCTGATCCGGCAACCGTAGGGCGGGGCCTGGGGCGAGATTCGGACCGGGACCGGGATCGGGAGGGGGAGCGGGAGGGGGAGCGGGTCTCGGAGCGGGGGCCGGGACCGGGGCCGGGCTCGGAAGGACCGGTTCTGGGCGCTCGTAAGACGGCTTAGGCTGGAGGCTGTCCCCATTGGAAAGGGGCTGCTTTGCCGAACGGAGCCCCTGCGATGCCCATCGTCCCGCCGACGCATTCCGTCGAACGCTCGCTGCGCCGGGCCGGCGCCAAGCTCGTGGTCGGTCTGGACGAGGTCGGACGCGGCGCCTGGGCCGGACCGGTCACCGTCGGCGCGGCCGTCACCGGACTGCGCAGGGCGCCCGAGGGGCTGACCGACTCCAAGCTGCTCACCGAGCTGCGCCGCGAGGCGCTGGCGCCGGTGCTCGCCGACTGGGTCACCGCGTACGCGCTCGGGCACGCCTCGCCGCAGGAGTGCGACGAGCTCGGCATGACGGCGGCGCTGCGGCTGGCCGCCGTCCGCGCGTTGGAGGCGCTCCCGGTCGAGCCCGACGCGGTGATCCTGGACGGCAAGCACGACTACCTCGGCGGCCCCTGGCGGGTGCGCACGGTGATCAAGGGCGACCAGTCCTGCGTCTGCGTCGCCGCCGCCTCGGTGCTCGCCAAGGTCCACCGCGACGGCCTGATGGCCGAACTGGGCGAGGCGCACCCCCAGTACGGCTTCGCGGACAACGCGGGCTACCCGTCCCCGGTGCACCGCGCCGCGCTGGAGGAGCACGGCCCCACCGAGCTGCACCGGCTCTCCTGGGCCTACTTGGACGCGTTGCCGAAGTGGCGCCACCTCAAGCGCGTTCGGGACCTCGCGGGCGCGGGCCAGGGATCCGCCGACGAACAGCTGGCGCTCGGTTTCTGACGGTCCGTCTGAATTGCCCCGGCTGTGGTGCCTGGGGGTCCCGTGCCCAAGGGGTGGGGCGCCCGTGCGCGTCCGACCGGCATTTGATAGATATCCGGGTATGCCTGTCTTCCCCGAGGAGCCGGAGATTCACGAGAGCCTCCCGGGCCCCGGCGTTCCCTTCCCCCGCGAGTCGGACGCACAAGCCCTCCACACACCTGCCACCGGCGGCGTTCCCACCACCGCACCCACCACCGTCACCGCCGCGCCGGCCCCGGTGCCCGGCCCCCGCCCGGCGCCACCGCGCCCGGCTCCGCCGCGCGCCGACCGCTCGGGCCCGCCGCGCCTGATCCCGAAGCCGGGACCGGCACCACGCCGTCCGGCGTCCCCCGCGCCACAGGTCGAGGTCCAGCGGGTCGCCGCCGCCCCGGCCCAGGCGCTGGAGCGGGCCGACGACACGGTCGACCTGCTGCTGGACTCCGGCCGGAACCCGGGCGACATCCTGGTGCTCACCGTCGGGGACGCGCACCCCTGGCAGCAGCACGAGCTCTCCTTCGGTGAGGAGCGCTACTGGGCGCAACTCGCCGACGGCGGGGACGTGTTCTACGCGGACGCCGCGCTCGCCCGTCCGGTCCGCCGCGAGGTGGTGGTCCTGGTGGTCAACGGAGGTTCGCCCGCCCGGGCCGCCGACGCGTACACCAAGGCGCTCGGCCACGCGACCGCGCTGTTGGTGGTCTGCGGGGAGGCCGGTCCGGCCGCCGCCGGGGCGCCCGCCGTCGCGCCAGGGCGCCCGGTCAAGGCCTGACGAGCCTGACGAGCCGTTCCACCCCGGGCCCGGTGCCGTACGGTGCCGGGCCCGCAGTCCGTCCGGTCACCCGCCCCCGCCTGCTGCCGTCGACGGGCACAGCGCCCCTCGCGCCCCACTTCCCCCTGTCAGCCCCACAGCGTCGCTTCCCGTGGGCGCTGTTCAGCGTGTGCCGTTCAGCGTGCGCTGTTCAGCCGGTTCCGGTGCGGCGGCTCGGCTCGACGGCGGTGACCCGCGCCGGGGCCCACGGCGGCTCGGACGCGTGGGAGCGCTGCGCACCGTCAACGCGCTTGGCCCGCTCGGCCGCCTGCTGCCGGGCGCGCTGACGGCGCGAGGCGTCGTCGAGTGCCGATCTCGGTGGCAGCTCGGTCACGGTGTGCACCGGTCCGTCCGCCCACGACCCCGCGTGCGGATGGCGTCCGCTGCGCCCCTCGCCGAGGATCTGCCAGCCCACCGGGGTGAGCCCGATGTAGGAGCCGCAGCGCAGCCCGTGCAGCGCCGAGGCGTCCCGCAGCGCCCACATCCAGGCACCGTCCTGCTCCGTCCAGCCGGGTGCTCCCTCGCGGCAGCGCAGCAGCACGGCCGTCCGGGTCGGCTCGGGTCGTCGCAGGTCGTGCGGAGTGATCCGGCGCAGGTGGGCCAGCAGGTCGTTCCGGTGCTGCCAGCCGTCGGTCTGGTGCGGCCGGGGCGTGAACGACGCCGAGGCGCCCAGGTGGTGGAGCGCGTCCAGGACGCCGACCACGACCGTCCCCGGTTGGGGCAGGTGGCGCTGGTGCAGCTCCAGGACGAATGCGCGCGGATCGCGCAGCAACGGGACCCCCGAGGCGGTCCAGGTCTCCAGGTCGATCACCCTTCTGGGCGCCGGGCTCCCGGAGAGGGGATGTTGACCTCGGCCGATACCGTTGACCACGATCCTCCTTCCTGACCCGGGGGCAGGCGGGCGCCTGAGTACGCCGAAGGACGGATCCAGCGGACCGGGTTTCGGGTACCTCCCAATTCTCGGGGCAACGGGGCCGGACCGGCAATGATGAAATGATGAACGCCATCCGATAGCCCATGTTCTGCCGGATATGTTCCACAACTGCCTGAGTGTCACGGAGGCGCCGTCCGGCGCTGATCCTCATCGCGCAAAGGGTGCGGTGAACCGCCTTCCGCATGGTGGGCACTCCTTTCTCCGGCCGGTCCGCTGGGTGATCGGAATCGCCTTGCGGCCTCCTTTCCGTTAGGCCATTCGAGTGATGGCCGTCTTGGCTGTCTCGCCCGGTTCGCGGCGGCCCGCCGCTTCCCGCTCAGCCCTGCACGGCCAGGACCAGCGGCAGCACCGCGCTCGCCCCCGCCCGGCGCAGCAGCCGGGCGGCCACGGTGACCGTCCAGCCCGAGTCCACGAGGTCGTCGACCAGCAGCACCGGCCCGCCGGCCCCCGCCACCGCCTGTTCCAGCTCCGGCGGCAGCACCAGCGCCCCGGCCAGCGAGTGCAGCCGTTGGGCGCTGTTGCTGCGGGCCCCGTGCGGCGGCAGGCCGCCCGCGTACTCGATCCGGCCGAGCAGTGGCAGCCGACCGATCTCGGCGATCCGCGCGGCGAGGCTGCCGACCAGCTGGGGGCGGGAGGCGGAGGCCATGGCCACCACGCCGACCGGCCGCTCCAGCCGGGCGCCCTCCGCCGTCGCCGGCCCGGCCCAGCCGCCCGGACCGCGCGCCCAGTCGGCCAGCACCGCCACCAGCGCGTCCACCGCCTCCCCCGGCACCGGCACGTCCGGCGCCTGCTCGGCGAGCAGGGTGCGCAGCCGGTTGCCCCAGCCGATGTCGGAGAGCCGGCCGAGCGCCCGGCCCGTCTCCGCCTGCTCGCCAGCCGGGATCCGGCCCTTGAGCGGCACCCCGAGCGCGTCCATCCCGGTGGGCCAGAGCCGGCGGGGCTCGAAGCTCACGCCCGGGCGGCCGAGCGCGGCCCGGGCCGCGGCCAGCGTCTCGGCGGAGACCTCCGGGCTGTGCAGCGGGCCCGCGCAGTTGTCGCACCGCCCGCACGGCGCGGCCTGCTCGTCGTCCAGCTGGCGGCGCAGGAACTCCATCCGGCACCCGGTGGCGGCCGCATAGTCGCGCATCGCCCGTTGCTCCGCCTCCCGGGAGGCGGCCACCTTGGCGTAGCGGGCGGTGTCGTACTCCCAGCTCTGCCCGGTGGCCGTCCAGCCGCCCTTGACCCGGCGGACGGCGCCGTCCACGTCCAGCACCTTGAGCATGGTCTCCAGCCGGGCGCGGCGCAGGTCGACCCGGGGCTCCAGGGCGGCGGTGGAGAGCGGCCGGCCGGCCTCGGCCAGGGCGTCGATGGTGCGGCGCACCTGCTCCTCCGGCGGGAAGGCCAGCGAGGCGAAGTAGCGCCAGATCGCCTCGTCCTCGCGGCCGGGCAGCAGCAACACCTCGGCCCGGTCCACACCGCGCCCGGCCCGGCCGACCTGCTGGTAGTAGGCGATCGGCGAGCTGGGCGAGCCCAGGTGGACGACGAAGCCGAGGTCGGGCTTGTCGAAGCCCATGCCGAGCGCGGAGGTGGCGACCAGGGCCTTGACCCGGTTGGCCAGCAGGTCGGCCTCGGCGGTGCGGCGTTCGGCGTCCTCGGTGCGGCCGGAGTAGGAGGCCACCGGGAAGCCGCGCTCGCGCAGGAAGGCCGTCACCTCCTCGGCCGCGGCCACCGTCAGGGTGTAGACGATGCCCGAGCCGGGGAGCCGGTCGAGGTGGTCGGCCAGCCAGGCGAGCCGGTGCGCCGGGTCGGGCAGGGACAGCACGCCCAGGGTGAGGCTCTCCCGGTCGAGCGGGCCTCGCAGCACCAGGGCGTGCTCGTCGCTGGTGCCGGTGCCGAGCTGCTCGGCGACGTCGGCGGTGACCCGGGCATTGGCGGTGGCGGTGGTGGCCAGCACCGGGACGCCGGGCGGGAGGTCCGCGAGCATGGTGCGCAGCCGCCGGTAGTCGGGTCGGAAGTCGTGGCCCCAGTCGGAGATGCAGTGGGCCTCGTCGACCACCAGCAGGCCGGTGGAGGCGGCGAGCTTCGGCAGCACCTGGTCGCGGAAGTCCGGGTTGTTCAGCCGCTCGGGACTGACCAGCAGGACGTCGACCTTCCCGGCGGCGACCTCCGCCTGGATCTCGTCCCACTCGTCGGGATTGGCCGAGTTGATGGTGCGGGCGTGGATGCCGGCGCGGGCCGCGGACTCGACCTGGTTGCGCATCAGGGCGAGCAGCGGGGAGACGATCACCGTCGGCCCCGCGCCCCGGGCGCGGAGCAGGGCGGTGGCGATGAAGTAGACCGCGGACTTCCCCCAGCCGGTGCGCTGGACGACCAGAGCGCGGCGGTGGTCGACCACGAGGGCCTCGATGGCCGTCCACTGGTCCTCGCGCAGGGCGGCGGCGGGGCCGGCCAGTTCCCTGAGGACGGTCTCGGCCCGCGCCCGGACCTCGTCGCGGTCGGCGGTGGCGGTGGTGTGGATGTCGGGCTGCTGCATGGCGTCGATGTAACCCCATGGTGCCGACAAGGGGCGAACGGGGCCGGATCGCAGGGCGGAAGGAAGGGTGGAAGGCGGGGTGGAATTCATCCGCTGATCCGCTGAACGGTCGGCGAAATCCACTCGCGGGTGTGGGTTTCGTGTGCTCCGAATGAGCGATGAGAAATTCGGGGCCGGGGTTATCCACAGGAAAAGAGGAAGTTCGGCGCCGTTCTCGGATTGCGTCCAGTGTTGCGGCCATGAACGCGAAGAACAACGAACACGTCACCCTGTCCCTCGGCCCGGCTTCCGAGCAGCGGCCGGTCGTCATGCGCGGTCCGGCCGACATGGCCGAGCTGTTGCCCTACCTCCTGGGGTTCTACCCCGACGACAGCATCGTCGCGGTCGGCCTCCAGGGCCCCGACCTGCACCAGGGCGGGGTCATCCGGGCGGACCTCCCGGCCTCGCCCGCGGACTGGCCCGGGGCGGCCGAGGAGACGGCGGCCCTGCTGGTCGCCCTCTCCGAGCGGCACGGCAGTCGCCCGCTCCAGGTGCTCCTCTACCTCTGCCAGGATCCGGGCACCGCGCACGCCCCGCCGGTGGTGGAGCGGCTGCGGCCGTTGGCCGACCACCTTCGCGCGGCCTTCGGGCGCAGGGGAGTGGCGGTGAAGGAGTCGCTGTGCGTCTCGGACGGCCGCTGGTGGTCCTTCCTCTGCCGTCGCGACGGGTGCTGCGATCCGGGCGGCAACCCGGTGCGGCGCGGGCCCGATCCGGGTCCGGCGGCCACGGCGGCGACGGTGGCCGGCCTGGTGCCGCGCGGCAGCCGGAAGGCGATCACGGACGGACTGGCCCCGGTCGGTCCGCCGGAGGACGCCGTCCAGCGCGAGGCGCTCGCCAGCGCCGAGGCCGTCGTCGGCACGGTCTCCCGGGAGCACGGCATCGAACTGCTGGAGCAGGCCTTCGCCGAGTTCGCGGCCGGTGCCCGGGAGCTGGACGAGGAGCGCACGGCCCGGCTGCTGCTCGCCCTGCGGGACCGCCTCACCCGGGACCGCGGCGTCGAGTACGTCCGCCCCGCCGAGCTCGCTCCCGCCGAGCGCCTGTGGCGCTTCCTCGCCCGGCGCGCGGTGCCGCCGTACGAGTGCTGCGCGGTGGCCCCGCTCACCCTGCTGGCCTGGGCTTCCTGGGCCGCGGGGGACACGGCGACCGCCCGGGTGGTGCTCGGCCATGTGCTGCGGCTCGCCCCGGGCTACCTGCTGGCCGAGCTGCTGTACGAGTCGATGAACGACGGCATGACGCCCACTGCGCTGATGGCCGCCGTCGAGGCCCAGCGGCGGCGCCGCGAGGAACGGGCGGGTGAGGCGACGCCCGGACCAGCGCCGGGCGGTCACGGCGGGCCGGGGCCGGGGCCCGCCCCGGCTCCGGGCGAGGCCCCGGAAAGCCCCGGCGGCCCGCCCGGTGCGGCCGGCGGCGGGCGCCGACGCCGACGGGGCGCCCGCCGGAAGGGGGCGGCGGGGGCGCCCACACCGGCCGAACGCGGCCCAGGCAGCCCTGGTGGCCCCGGCGGCTCCGCCGGGCCGGTCCCGGACGGGAACGGGCCCTCACCGGTGGCCGTGCTCCCGGCGCCGGGCTGCGGTCCGGCGCCGGGTTGCGGTCCGGCGGCCGGGCGCCGACCGGCCCGGGGCGTGCGGCTCGGCCGGGCGGCGGCGTGCGCATCGGCCGCCGTCCGGTCCGGCGCCGGGCTCCATCGATGCCGGGGAGCCCGGCAGGCGGCGAGAGCGGCCCGTCGTGCACACTGAGCCGCTCGCCGCGCCGCCCGTCCCGGGGCTGCTACACCTCGCCGCGGGCCATCTTGATCAGCCGGTCCAGCACCTTGCCGCCACTCACCGTCAGGCCGTCGTGCTCCCACTCGTTGGTGACCCACGTCCGCAGGCCGCGCACCGCACGGGCGGTCCTCAGCGAGTCGGCGGTGTCCACGTACATGTCGTCGTGGTACACCGCCGCCACGACCGGCACCGTGTTGGCGGCCAGCCGAGCCCGGTCGTACAGATCCGGCCAGTCGGTGCGGGCGGCGAGCAGGTCCGCGGTCTCCTTCAGCGGGCGCAGCGCCGGATCGGTGTCGAACATCCAGGGGTAGATCATCTCCCCGGTGAACAGCACCGGTGCGTCGGACGCCAGCGCGGCCCGGGCGTCGAACCGGGGGAACTCCTTGCGGACCCGCTCGGCCGACCAGGCGGTGCCGCCCTGGTCCACCGAGCGCTGGCCGTAGATCGACTCGTGCAGCACGGCGTAGAGCGGGCCCTCGGCGAAGGAGAGCCGGGCCTGCACGCCGGCCAGGAAGGTGTCGGAGAGCTCGGCCCCGGCCGGGCCCTCCACCCAGGCCTCCTCCAGCAGGTAGTGGAGAGCACCGGAGCCGCTGCCCCGGCCGAGCATGAGCCCGAGGGCCTGGAACGCCTCGACGGTCAGCAGATTTCCGTCGGGCAGGGTGGCGGGGGCGTCGGCGAGGTGGGCGGCGATCCGCCGCCCGGCCTGGACGTCCTGCGGGAAGCGGGCGTAATGGGCCTCGTTCTTGTCGATCACGCGCGAGTAGGCGGCGCGGTAGACGTCGTCGGCGGAGCTGACGAGGCCGGCAAGGCCGCCGGTGATGAAGGCCTCGGTCAGGCCTTCAGGAGCGAAGGAGAGGTAGGTGAGGGTGCAGAAGCCGCCGAAGCTCTGGCCGAGCACGCTCCAGCGCTGGTGGGCGCCGAGTAGCCGCCGGCGGATCAG
Organism: Kitasatospora sp. NPDC029312; assembly: GCF_055569215.1. Taxonomy (NCBI): domain Bacteria; kingdom Bacillati; phylum Actinomycetota; class Actinomycetes; order Kitasatosporales; family Streptomycetaceae; genus Kitasatospora; species Kitasatospora sp. NPDC029312. The sequence goes on from NZ_JBVHXY010000024.1 coordinate 58,845, forward strand.
CTCGGCGTCCCGCACGATCGAGTCCGCGCGGAAGTGCGCCAGGTAGTCGGCCTGGGCCTGGGGGCCGCCGCGCCGAGCGAGGGTCTGCCGGGTCGCGGGCGTGGACCTCCCGGTGCCGCGCTGGTCGAGCAGCAGGACCCGGTAGTCGTCCAGGGCGCGGTCCAGCCAGGTGTCCCGGCCGAGCGGGCGGGCGGCCTTGCCACCAGGGCCGCCCTGGAGGAAGACCAGCCAGGGCAGGTCGTCCTTCTCGCGGCCGCAGGCCACCACCTCGCGGGCGTACACCTCGATCTGTTCACCGTCGGGGGTGCCGTGGTCGAGGGGGACCTGGAACACGTGGTCGGTCGTGACAATCCCGGGCAGCCGGCTGGCGGTGGACATGCAACTCCTCGGTCTCTGCTGGTCACAGCGATTGCGTCGCGGTTCACGGGGTCACCGGGTGCGAGCGCCGCGACCCCCGCACCGTATCCTGGCCGCGGTCGAGCACCGGTTCGACCGCCCACTCTCCCCGGCGGGACGGCTGGCAGCGGTCGGATCCCCGCTCCAACCGGCCTGACCCCTGCGGTCCTTGGCTGGTGGCGGGCCCCGCGGCAAGGCCCAGGAGCGAGGTCCTGCGAAGAGGACGCGACGGTCCGGCGGCCCGGAGGCGACCGGAATCCACCGCGGGGCGTGACCTGGTGGCGGTGCGCGGCGTTCACCCCGGGGGCCCTGCGCCCGTACGGGTCGGACCGGCGCCCGGTTCCGGGCGGCCACTCGTCCCGGGGTGCGGACCGGTCGAGCACGGCCGCAAGCCCTGCGGGCGCGGGCCACGGGGGGCGAAGCGCCGCGATCGGGGCGTACGGGCGAGGCGTCACCGGCAGGGTGACGGGCCGGACCTGACGGGGTGCCGGGCACGAGCGTGTGTCCGACGCGAAGGCGCGGCGAGCCGGTACCGGCCAGGTACCGCACGCCGCATGGCACGGCCCACCGCCGGGTACGGCCAGACACGGCACAGCGCCGACGGGAGAAACCCCGCCGACGCGGCACCATCCGCACGCGATCGAGCATGCTCGCGGCCCACCGGCCTGACCGGCCGCCGGACCGCCGAGGGGAGGAGAGTCCGGTGACCGCCATGAGGCCACCACAGGCCATGCCGGCCGAGAGCGTGGTCGGCGCGCCCAGACCGGCCGGTCGGCCCGAGCTGATCCCGGCGCCCGGGCTGACGGGCGCACCCGTCGTCCAGGGCCGGCCCGCCGCCCCACCGCGCCCCCAGCCCCCCGCCGTCCACCACGCCGTGCTCTGCGTCAACGCCCCCGCGATGGCCGCCTCCGGCCCCGACGGCCAGCTGCGCGGCCACGGACTGCATGGCTTCTACCGCAACGGTGTCCGGGTCCTCGCGCGGATGGAGCTGCGGCTCGGGGGCATGGAGCCGCTGCCGCTCCAGGGCACCCAGACCAGCGCGGCCCAGGCTCGCTTCCTCGGCGCTGTCCGTCTGCCCGGCGACCTCGACCCGGACCCGGCACTCACTGTCGAGCGGCTGCGCCACGCCGACGGCGTGGAGGCGGTCACCGTGCGCAACGCCGGGGCCCGGCCCGCCCGCCTGCCGCTGGAGATCGCCCTCGGCACCGACCTCGGCCCGGTCGCGGAGATCGCCGCCGGGCACCGCGCGGCCGACCTCCCGGGCCAGGTGCAGTCCGCCGGGCTGCGCTGGGCCGGCCCGGTGCACAGCGCCGTCGTCAGCGCCAAGCCCTCCCCGCACGCCGTCCTGGCCGGGGCCGGTGTGCTGCGCTGGGATCTGGAGATACAGCCCGGCGCGCGCTGGTCGGTCGAGCTGCGAGCCGAACTGGAGAGCGCCCCCGGCGGCCCGCGCCCGCCCGCCGGGCGCGGCACCGGCGTCCCGCTGCCCTGGGCCGAACCGGAGGTGCGCAGCGACGACACCCGCGCGGCCCCGTTGGTCACCCGCTCCCTGGACGCCCTCGGCGGGCTGCTGTTCGCCGACCCCGACCGCCCGACCGACCTCTACCCGGCCTCCGGAGCGCCCTGGCGCTTCGGCCTCGCCCCGGCCGACGCACTCTGGGCCGCCCGGCTGACCCTCCCGCTCGGCACCAGGCTCGCCGCCGGCACCCTGCGCGCGCTGGCCCGCCGTCAGCAGCTCACCGCCGCTCCGGGCCGCGTCGAGGGCCTGCTGCCCGGCGCCCTGCGGCACGGCGGCCCCGAGCTGCCGCCCACCTGCACGGCCACCGAGGCCACCCTGCTGTTCGTCACCGTACTGGCGGAATCCTGGCGCTGGGGCCTGGCCCGGGCCGAGGTCGCCGAACTGCTCCCGGCCGCCGAGCGGGCCCTGGCCGCGCTGAGCGAGGGCTTGGTCGACGGCTTCGTCACGGACCTGAGCCGCCCGGTGGAGGACCGCGCGGCCCACCCGGTGGCCGCCCGCGCCGAGGTGCAGGCGCAGGCCCACCGAGCGGCCCTGCACGGCGCCGAGCTGCTGGAGGCCTTCGGCCGCCCGGGGGCCGACGACTGGCGGAAGTGGGCCGCCGAACTGCGCGGCCGTTTCCGTGAGCGGTTCTGGATCGACGACCTCTCCGGCGGCCGCCCCGCCGCCGGCGTCGCCCCCGGCGGCCAGCCGCTGCCGGCCGTCGCGTCCTCCCTGGTGCACCTGCTCGACACCGGCCTCGCCGTCGACGGCGGTCGGCACGAGAGCCTGTTGGACCGCGAGCAGACCCGGCTGCTCGCCCAGCGCCTGGTCGCGCCGGAGCTGGACAGCGGCTGGGGCCTGCGCACCCTCAGCGCCAAGTCGCCCCGCTTCAATCCGCTGGGCCACCGCGGCGGGGCGGTGCGCATCCATGAGACGGCGCTGGCGATCGCGGGGCTCGCCGAGGCCGGCCACGAGAACGAGGCGGGCAACCTGCTGGAGGGCCTGCTCGCGGCGTCCGCCCACTTCGACGGCCGGTTGCCGGAGATGTACGCGGGGGAGCAGCGCACCCTCGGCTGCCCTCCGGTGCCGCACCCGGCCGCCTTGCACCCGGCGGCGGTCTCCGCGGCCGGGGCCGTCCACGCGGTGTTCGCGCTCGCGGGGGTGCGGCCCGACGTCCCGGGCGGCCGGGTAGTGGTCCGCCCGGCCAGTACCGCGCCGCTGGGCGAACTGGAGCTGACCGGCCTGCGGGTGGCGGGCGAGCCCTTCTCGGTCCGGGTCAGCCGGATCGGGGTGGCGATGGTGGAGGAGGCCTCAGCAGACCTGCAACTGGTCGCCCGCTGACACGGGCCGCCGTGGCACCGGTGCCGAGCCCGCCGGTGCCGGCACCCGGCGCAGCAACGCCCGCCCTCGCCGCGCCCACCGTCGTCCCGGCCATCACCGCGCGGCCATCACCGCTGCGGCCACCACCGTGCACCCGCCCGTGCTCGAACCGTGCCCGGGCGGCCGGGGCACCGGTGCTGCGCACTCCGTGTCCGGGCCTGTGCTTATCGTCAGAAAGACGACTATGATCGTCGCCATGTCGCGTTACGATCCGTCGGCCTTCCCCCCGTTCGCTGTCACGGTTGACCTGGTGGTGCTGACGGTGCGCGATCACTCGCTCTGCGCCCTGCTGGTCAGGCGCGGCGAGCCGCCCTACCAGGGGTACTGGGCGCTGCCCGGCGGCTTCGTCCGCCCGGACGAGGGCCTGGCCGAGGCCGCCTCCCGCGAGCTGGCCGAGGAGACCGGCCTGCGCGCCCACTCGGCCCCCGGCCATGACGCGGTCGGCCCCGGCGCGGCCGGTGCCCACCTGGAGCAGCTCGCCACCTACGGCCACCCGCAGCGCGACCCCCGGATGCGCGTGGTCAGCGTCGCCTACCTGGTGCTCGCCCCCGACCTCCCCACCCCCCGGGCCGGCGGCGACGCCAGCAGCGCCCGCTGGGCCCCGGTCAGTGAACTCCTCGGGGAGAGTCCGGCCGACGGCGTCCCGCTCGCGTTCGACCACGGCCTGATCCTGGCCGACGGCGTGGAACGCGCCCGCTCCAAGATCGAGTACTCCTCCCTCGCCACCGCGTTCTGCCCGACCGAGTTCACCGTCGGCGAGCTGCGCCGCGTCTACGAAGCCGTCTGGGGCGTGGTGCTCGACCCGCGCAACTTCCATCGCAAGGTCACCGGCACCCCCGGGTTCCTGCTCCCGTCGGGAGGGACGACGACCCGTCAGGGCGGGCGCCCCGCACAGCTCTTCACCGCCGGCGGTGCCACCATCCTCAACCCGCCCATGCTCCGCCCGGAGTCCTGAGGACAACGCGGACGCCCCGGCAGGGGGAGCGAGCTCACAGCCCTGAAGCCGCGCGGCAGAGCGTCCATGACCGCTGCGGTCAGGAGCGCTGAGCGCGGAGCGGGAACGGTCCCCGGGCGGGGTGCCGATGACCCCCCGGAACACCCGGGCCCGTGAATCGCAGGATCGGATTGTCCCCTGATCGGGTGAGGCGGACGGGCGGTCCGCCCGTGGCGGTTCGATAATGCCCGGATTCGGCGGTGCTGCCCCCTAATGTGCTGGCGTCGAGAAGGTCGGCCGAGCGCATGGGAGCAGCCAGCGATGATCCAGATCACCGGACTGACCAGGGCGTATCGCAAAGGCGTCCCGCCCGCCCTGTTGGATCTGACCTTCGACGCCCGGCCGGGAATGGTGACGGTGCTGCTCGGTGAGGAGGGTGCGGGCAAGACCACCGCCCTGCGGCTGATGCTCGAACTGGAACGCGGCCAGGGCGTGACGCTCTTCGACGGTCGGCCGTACCGCCGGATCCGCCGCCCCGAGCGCGAGGTCGGTGTGCTGCTGGCCGGGCCGGGGGAGGGTGCCGGTCACCCGGGACGCAAGGCCTGCGGCCACCTGCGGATGCTGGCCGCAGCGGTCGGCGTCCCCGTGCGGCGGGCCGACGAGTTGCTGGAGCAGACTCGGCTGGCCGCCGTCGCCGGGCACCGGCTGCGCAGCTTCTCGCCCGGCATGCACCGCCGGCTCGGCCTGGCCGCCGCACTGCTCGGCGATCCCGGCACCCTGCTGCTGGATGCGCCGACCGAGGGGCTGTCGCCGCGCAACGTCGAGTGGTTCCACTCCTTCCTGCGGTCCTTCGCGGTCGCGGGCGGGACGGTCCTGGTCACCACCCGTACCCCGCAGGAGGCGGCGCAGTTGGCGGACCGGGTGGTCACCCTGGACCGTGGTCGACTGGTGGCCGACCAGCCGGTGTCGGAGTTCTGCCGGACCAGGCTCAGCCCCGAAGTCGCCGTGCGGGGGCCGCAGATGGCGCGGTTGGCCGACCTGCTGGTCAGCCAGGGCGCCGAGGTGCGCCGGGACGGCGGCGCGGGCCTCGCGGTGGCGGGCCTCGACCGCACCGAGATCGGTGAACTCGCCTACCGCCACGGCATCCTGTTGCACGAGCTGGCCGACCGGGTGGTCGAGCAACCGGTGCCCCGAGCCGCCCTGCCGGCCCCCTCCGGACGCTCCGGCCATCTCGGCCTCCAGCAGACGCCGGACCGGGAGCCCGACGCGGCTGCCGAGCCCGACCAGCCGCAACCCGACCCGCATCCGGACCCGAACGCCGGTCCGCCGCCCGACCCGCACGCGGGGTCGCATCTGGAGCCGGCCCGCCAGCCCGTGGTCCCCGAGCCCTCCGCCGAGGGCCGTGGCCGGGCCGACGCCTTCCTGCCCACCCGGGCGTTGCCCGTCGCCGCCCTGCGGGCCGCGCTTCCTGCCCTCGGCACGGCATCCGCCCGTCAGGCCGACCCCGCCCCCACCGTGGCGCTGGACCGGTTCTTCCGCGACGAGGCCGCCCCCGGGCACGTCACCGCCCCCGTGCCGGATCCCGCGCCGACCGGCGCCACCGCCCCAACCGGCGCCCCCGCCACGGCAGGCGCCACCACCTCAAGCGGCGCCACCGCCATGGCGAGCGCCGCCGCCCCGGCGGACGACTCCGCCCGCACGGTGCCTCAGCCCCCGCGCCGCCGGGACAGCGCCGACGACCTGCTCACCGACGACACCGTCCGCCTCGGCCGCCTGACCACCGGCAAGGCCCCCGCCACCCCCGACGACCACCGGAGCGAGTGAACCGTGCGTGTCCTGGCCTACGAACTGCGCCGCCTGCGCGGCCTGCGTTCCACCTGGCTGCTGCTCGCCGCCGTGCTGCTCTGCGACGTCGTCGTGGCCGCCGTGCTGGCGAGCCAGGCCCCGGCGGGTCGGCTGGCCGCCCCGACCGGGGTGCGACTGCTGACCGCCGCCGTTCCGCTGGTCCCGTTGCCCTTCACGGCGCTCGGCGCCGGTCTGCTGGGCGCGCTCTCCTACGGGCACGAGGTGCGCTACCCGGGGCTGGCCGCCTCGCACGTGCCGTACTCGCGCCGGGTGCGGTTGCTGCTGGCCAAGCTGGTGGTGGTCGGCCCGGCGGCGGCGTTGTTGGCGCTGGCAGCCCTGCTGCTCGACGCGGTGGCGGTACACCTCACGCTGCCGGCCGGGGTGACCGTGGAGGCCTGGTCGGACCCGGCGGCGCTCTCGGCGCGGGTGGCCGACGCACTGGACGCCCTGGGGCTGGACGGCCTCGGTGACCTGCCGGGCGGCTTCGCCCCGCTGGCGCTGGTGGCCGGACACGGCGTACCGGCTGCGCTGCTGGCGTTCGTGCTGCTGACCGTGGTGGCGGCGTGGACCGGTGTGCTGACCGCCTCGCTGGCCCGCAGCGCCGCCGCCGGGATGCTCCTGCTGTGCGCGCTGCCGCCGCTGCTGGAGGCCGGGGTGGCCCTGCTGCTGCGCCGGACCGGTCGGCCCTGGCCGAGCCGGGCGGCCGGGCTGCTGCCCTTCCAGTCCGGCATCGAGTGGGCCTACGGCTGGGTGTACGGCGGGGCGCGCCAGGCGGCGGTCGGCGGTTCGGCGCTGGCGGACCCGGCGCTGCTCGCGGCGGTCGCGGCCCCCGGCGCTGCCCTGCTGCTCGCCGCACTGCTCGTCCAGGCCCGCCGCCGAGCCCTGTAGCTGCCGTCGCCGGTTGCTGTGGCTCCTACCATCGGGGTGCTATGGCTCCCCCGCCGGGTTGCTGTAGCTCCCGCCGCCGAGCGGTCGGCTGCCCGGCAGGCTGCCCCGCCTTGACCCACCAAGATCGACCAGCAGTGACCGTAATGAACGGTTCTTCCTGATAAGAAGTCAATTATCCAGTCGCGGCCGATCACCCTTTCGTGTGCTTTTCACGAGAATTCTCAAGCTGCGTCGGCGGATCGCCGACAAATGAGGCGTGAGTACCCTTGCGCACCCCACCATGACCCCCGCCCGTTCCGCCGATGGGCCGATCCACGGCTCCGGCGATCTGGACCGCTACTCGTACGCCGACCGGCCGACGCCGCCGGCGCCCCGCTGGGAGGGCGCCGAGTCCGACCTCACCCGGGTCGGCCGGAAGACCACCAGCAGCCGGGGCCGTGGTCTGCACGGCCAGCTGGTCCAGCAGCTCGGCCAGATGATCGTCTCCGGCGACCTCGGCGCCGACCGTCCGCTCGTGCCCGAGGAGATCGGCCAGCGGTTCGAGGTGTCCCGGACCGTCGTCCGCGAGTCGCTGCGCGTGCTGGAGGCCAAGGGCCTGGTCAGTGCCCGCCCGAACGTCGGCACCCGGGTCCGCCCGGTCAGTGACTGGAACCTGCTGGACCCGGACATCATCGAGTGGCGCGCTTTCGGTCCGCAGCGGGACGAGCAGCGCCGGGAGCTGTTCGAGCTCCGCTGGGCGATCGAGCCGCTGGCCGCCCGGCTCGCGGCCGGCCACGGCCGGGAGGACGTCCAGCAGCGGCTGGTGGAGCTGATCGAGATCATGGGCCACGCCGCCGCCCAGGCCGACCTGTCGACCTACACCCGGGCCGATGCCGAGCTGCACGGACTGGTCCTGCAGATGGCCGGCAACCGGATGCTGGAGCACCTGTCCGGGATCATCTCCTGTGCGCTGCAGGTCTCGGGCGGCCCGGCGATCTCGTGCGAGCGGCCCTCCGAGTCCTCGGTCAGTCTGCACGCCCGGCTGGTCGACGCGCTGGGCACCGGCGACGGCACCGCGGGCGAGGCCGCGATGCGGGCGCTGCTCACCGTCCATCCCGAGATCGAGCCCTCCGTCCCCGCGCCCCGGGAGCACTGAGCGGGCTGTTCTCCGCGAGCGGGTCCGCCGGGCGCGGCCCGCTCCTCCAGGCCCTCCGGCCGCACCCGCGCGGCGCAGCCGGAGGGCCTCTGCGCGCCGCGACCCGGTGGACCGTGAGGCGCCCGACCCGGATGACCTGCGACGGTCCACGTCCCGTTCATGCCAATCAACCCGGGAACGAGTGCGCGATGATGGGAGTCGGCCCCGAGGCCGCGGGTGCCGAGCGGTGTGACCCGCGACACGAAGGCCATGCGTAACACTTGACGAGTAGCAGCGATGTGTCCTGAGCGGAAGCAGCTCCGGAATACCCCAACATGCCAGAATGCTGTGTTGGTCTGCGGCGCTGCTGCCGTCCTGCAAACCCAGTCCTCAAGCCCGAGTCGGTCGGAATCGACACCGCGCGTCCGAAGCGCGATCTCCTTCCCCGCCCGCTCGGGCGGCCGGTACGGGTTCGAGTCCACTCATCGTCCGAGAGGTTGTTCGTGTCGGCCAGCACATCCCGTTCGCTTCCCCCCGAGATCGCCGAGTCCGCGGCTCTGCTGGCGCTCATCGAGCGGGGCAAGGCCCAGGGGCAGATCGCCGGTGACGACGTACGCCAGGCGTTCGAGGCGGACCAGATCCCGGTCACCAAGTGGAAGAACGTCATGCGCAGCCTCAACCAGGTCCTGATTGAGGAGGGGGTGGACCTCATGGTCAGCGCGGCCGAGCCGGCCGGCGCCAAGCGCAAGAGCGTTGCTGCCAAGAGCCCCGCCAAGCGCACCGCCACCAAGGCTGTCACCACCCGGACCCCTGCCGCGTCGTCGGCTCCGACCAAGCCGCCCGTGCGGATCGCCCCGGGTGCACCCGTCGCGGCTCCGGCTGTCGCGGCCGCCGCGGCGGCCCCGGCCCCCACGGTCTCCGCCGAGATCACCGTCGAGGAGGCGGCCGTCGCGGTCGCCGAGGCGAAGGCGGCTCCGGCGAAGAAGGCCGCCCCGGCCAAGAAGGCCGCGGCCAAGAAGACCGCAGCGCCGGCCAAGAAGGCCGCCGCGAAGAAGACCACCACCGCCAAGTCCGCCAAGGGCGGCGAAGAGGAGCTGCTCGGCGAGGAGGAGCTGCTCGAGGACGTCGCGCTGCCGGGCGACAAGGCCGAGGCCGAGGGTCCGGAGGAGGAGTCGGAGGGCTTCGTCCTCTCCGACGACGACGAGGACGACGCGCCGGCCCAGCAGGTCGCCGTCGCCGGTGCCACCGCCGACCCGGTCAAGGACTACCTGAAGCAGATCGGCAAGGTCCCGCTGCTCAACGCCGAGCAGGAGGTCGAGCTCGCCAAGCGCATCGAGGCCGGTCTGTTCGCCGAGGACAAGCTGTCGGCCGCCGACAAGCTCGCCCCGAAGCTCAAGCGCGAGCTGGAGATCATCGCCGAGGACGGCCGTCGCGCCAAGAACCACCTGCTGGAGGCCAACCTCCGCCTGGTGGTCTCGCTGGCCAAGCGCTACACCGGCCGCGGCATGCTCTTCCTGGACCTGATCCAGGAGGGCAACCTCGGTCTGATCCGCGCGGTCGAGAAGTTCGACTACACCAAGGGCTACAAGTTCTCGACCTACGCCACCTGGTGGATCCGTCAGGCGATCACCCGCGCCATGGCCGACCAGGCCCGCACCATCCGCATCCCGGTGCACATGGTCGAGGTCATCAACAAGCTGGCCCGCGTCCAGCGCCAGATGCTCCAGGACCTGGGCCGCGAGCCCACGCCGGAGGAGCTGGCCAAGGAGCTCGACATGACCCCCGAGAAGGTCATCGAGGTCCAGAAGTACGGCCGCGAGCCGATCTCGCTGCACACCCCGCTGGGCGAGGACGGCGACAGCGAGTTCGGTGACCTGATCGAGGACTCCGAGGCGGTCGTTCCGGCCGACGCGGTCTCCTTCACCCTGCTCCAGGAGCAGCTGCACTCGGTGCTGGACACCCTCTCCGAGCGTGAGGCCGGCGTGGTGTCGATGCGCTTCGGCCTGACGGACGGTCAGCCGAAGACGCTCGACGAGATCGGCAAGGTGTACGGGGTCACCCGTGAGCGCATCCGCCAGATCGAGTCGAAGACCATGTCGAAGCTGCGCCACCCGTCGCGCTCCCAGGTGCTGCGCGACTACCTGGACTGATCCCCCGCCGCGAGCGGAGTCCGGCAAGTCGGATCGGCGGGCAGGTGCCTTCACCGGGCACCGGCTCCGAGCGGCACACACTGAGCAACGAAGGCCCGGAACCGTACGGTTCCGGGCCTTCGGGCTGTCCGGACGCGGGTTCGTCAGCGGACGGGTGGCGCTTTTCGCTCGTCCGGGTGGCGGCATGACGGGAGTCAGTCGCGCCCCGTAGTCGGTCACCTACGCTGTGCCGGTTGCCCTGCCGCCGAACCTTCTGGAGTCACCGGTGCTGACCGACCAGGACCGCGCTGTTCTGTCCAACCCCGTCCCGCCCCGGGCCGATCCGGCCACCATCCGGGCGGGCCGTCGCCGCCGACGGGCCGCCGCCCTGGCGCTGCTCGCCGCCGCGCCCGTGCCGCTGGTCGCCCTCGGTGCGGCGGCCCCGGCCGAGGCGCAGCGCCGGGTGGTCGGCGGCAGCATGGTGAGCACCGCGGACCACCCCTGGATCGTGGCGCTGTCCAGCCGCCAGCAGTTCGGCAGCGGGCGCTCCGGCCAGTTCTGCGGGGGAGCGCTGGTCACCCCGACCAAGGTGGTGACGGCGGCGCACTGCTTCTACGACGAGGCCAAGGGACGGGTGGACCGGCCGGGGCTCAAGGTGATCGTCGGCCGGGACGACCTGCGGGGCTCGGCCGGCCGCGAGGTGCCCGTCCAGTCGGTCTGGATCCACCCCGACTACAACTTCGCGGCGAACATGAACGACGTCGCGGTGCTTACCCTGGCCGGCTCCCAGGGCTCGCGGCCGGTGGTGGAGCTGGTCGGGCAGGGTGAGACGGAACCGTACGCGGCCGGGACCAGGGCGCAGGTGTTCGGCTGGGGCGACACCACCGGGCGGGGCGACTACTCGCCGGTGCTGCGCGGGGTCGAGGTGCCGGTGGTCGCGGACCAGACCTGTGCTCACGCCTACCCGGGCGGTCCGGACGGCAAGTTCGACGCCCGGGGCATGGTCTGCGCGGGCGAGGAGCGGGGCGGCAAGGACGCCTGCCAGGGCGACAGCGGAGGCCCGCTGATCGTGGGCGGCAGGCTGGTCGGCCTGGTCTCCTGGGGGACGGGCTGCGCCGAGGCGGCCCACCCCGGTGTCTACACCCGGTTGTCCTCGGTCACGGACGCGGTGCGTTCGGTGCTGTGAGCGTCGCTGAACGTGAGGGCATGGTGACGGGCTGACGTTGTTTCGAGTCCAGCCCCCGGACAACAGCTGAGCCGGGCGGTCGGCCCCAGAAGGGTCGGCCGCCCGGCTCACCGGTCACGCGCGGTGCGTGGCCGGACACAGCTCGGGACGTTGGCTGCTGGTTGCGGCGCCTGGGATCAGCGCTCGTCGTCAGTGGCCGTCACGGTGGTGCTGGTGGTGAGACGGCCGCTCTCGTCCTGTATCTCCACGGCGATCTTCTTGAGCTCGGGCTCGAACTTCCGGCCGTGGTGGGCGCAGAAGAGCAGCTCTCCGCCGCTGGCGAGTACGACGCGCAGGTAAGCCTGGGCGCCGCAGCGGTCGCAGCGGTCAGCCGCGGTGAGCGGGCTCGCAGGGGTCAGAACAGTAGTCACGTCGCCTCTTCTCTAGCTCGACGAGCTGTCGTACCAGGGTCAACATCCAACCAGGCCGAAAACGTTCCCGCTCGTGGCTTTTCTTCTCTGAGGATTCTGCTGTGTTGATGAGGACGTGCCCCGGGCGCCGGTGGTTCATGCGTGCCGGATCCCGGGATCCGACCCTCGCTCGAACGCCCGATCGGGATCGGGTGCGAGGTCCGCGTAGCATAATCCTCTGCCGGGTTGGAGCATAAGCCCCGTCCCGGGCCCCGGTAGCCTGCATAACGGCAGTTCCGGAGCCTGCGCCGGACCCCACGAACCGCCAGGACCGGTGGTACCGGGAGGAAATGGCGCTCCCGGCGTCCACGGCCGGGCACGGTCCTTGTTCGCGTAGCGCGTACAAGCTGCGCGAGGCCGGGCCGACGTGCTGTGCACCCGGCGCAGTGGTGCGGGCACGCTGAGCCACGGCTGTCGGTGCGGCGTGCTGCACTGGCGGTCGGTCCCGATCCGTCCACGATGTGACCGATGAGACAGAACTTCACCGAGGAGAGTGCCGCGTGAGTGCCGAAACGACCGTGCCGTCCGCGCTGCTGGCCGGCGACGACGGTTCCAACTACACCGCGCGGCACCTGCTCGTCCTGGAGGGCCTGGAGGCCGTCCGCAAGCGGCCCGGCATGTACATCGGCTCGACGGACAGTCGCGGCCTGATGCACTGCCTCTGGGAGATCATCGACAACTCTGTCGACGAGGCACTGGGCGGCCACTGCGACCGCATCGAGGTCGTGCTCCACGCCGACTCCTCGGTGGAGGTCCGCGACAACGGCCGCGGCATCCCGGTCGACGTGGAGCCCAAGACCGGGCTGTCCGGCGTCGAGGTCGTGATGACCAAGCTGCACGCGGGCGGCAAGTTCGGCGGCGGCTCGTACGCGGCCTCCGGCGGGCTGCACGGCGTCGGCGCCTCGGTCGTCAACGCGCTCTCCGCCCGTCTGGACGTCGAGGTCGACCGCAGCGGCCACACCCACGCGATCAGCTTCCGCCGCGGCACCCCCGGCATCTTCACCGAGGCGAGCCCGGACGCCCCCTTCGAGCCCGCCAACGGGCTGATCAAGACCCGCAAGGTGCCGAAGAACCGCACCGGCACCAGGGTCCGCTACTGGGCGGACCGGCAGATCTTCCTCAAGGACGCCAAGCTCTCGCTGGAGAACCTGCACAGCCGCGCCCGGCAGACCGCCTTCCTGGTGCCCGGCCTGACCATCATCGTGCGTGACGAGCGACTCACCGAGAGCGAGCAGGTCGAGGAGTCGGTCTTCCACTACGACGGCGGCATCGCCGAGTTCTGCGAGTTCCTGGCCCCCGACAAGCCGGTCTCCGACGTGCTGCGGCTGCGCGGCGAGGGCACCTTCAAGGAGACCGTGCCCGTCCTGGACGAGCTCGGCCACATGACCCCCACCGAGGTCACCCGCCACCTCGGCGTGGACATCGCGCTGCGCTGGGGCACCGGTTACGACACCACCCTGCGCTCCTTCGTCAACATCATCGCCACCCCCAAGGGCGGCACCCACGTCACCGGCTTCGAGCGCTCGCTCGCCAAGACCGTCAACGAGGCGCTGCGGGCAAGCAAGCTGCTGCGCGTCGCCGAGGACGACATCACCAAGGACGACGCCACCGAGGGCCTCACCGCGGTGGTCACCGTCCGGCTCGCCGAGCCGCAGTTCGAGGGCCAGACCAAGGAGGTGCTCGGCACCTCGGCGGCCAACCGGATCGTCGCCGCCGTCGTCGCCAAGGAGCTCAAGGCCTTCCTGACCTCGGCGAAGAAGGACCAGAAGCAGCAGGCCCGGGCCGTCCTGGAGAAGGTCGTCGCCGCCGCCCGCACCCGGGTCGCCGCCCGTCAGCACAAGGAGGCCCAGCGCCGCAAGACCGCGCTGGAGACCAGCTCGCTGCCCGCCAAGCTGGCCGACTGCCGCAGCGACGACGTCGACCGCAGCGAACTGTTCATCGTCGAGGGGGACTCCGCGCTCGGCACCGCCAAGCTCGCCCGCAACTCCGAGTTCCAGGCGCTGCTGCCGATCCGCGGCAAGATCCTCAACGTGCAGAAGGCCTCGGTGAGCGACATGCTCAAGAACGCCGAGTGCGCCGCGATCATCCAGGTCATAGGAGCCGGCTCGGGCCGCACCTTCGACATCGACCAGGCCCGCTACGGCCGGGTCATCTTCATGGCCGACGCCGATGTCGACGGCTCGCACATCCGCACCCTGCTGCTGACCCTCTTCCACCGCTACATGCGGCCGATGGTGGAGCAGGGCAGGGTCTTCGCCGCCGTGCCGCCGCTGCACCGGATCGAGCTCACCAACCCCAAGCGCGGCCAGGAGAAGTACCACTACACCTACTCCGACGCCGAGCTGCGCTCCACCCTGCTGGAGTTCCAGCGCAAGGGGATGCGCTGGAAGGACCCGGTGCAGCGCTACAAGGGCCTGGGCGAGATGGACGCCGACCAGCTGGCCGAGACCACCATGGACCCGCGCCACCGCACGCTGCGCCGGATCAACCTGGGCGACCTGGAGCAGGCCGAGAAGGTCTTCGACCTGCTGATGGGCAACGACGTCGCCCCGCGCAAGGAGTTCATCGTGGACTCGGCGGCCACCCTGGACCGCTCCCGCATCGACGCCTGATCCCGGCCGGTCCGCGGGGGGGCCCCCCCCCCCCGGGGGGGGAGCGCGCGCCAGCTGTTTTCCCTCCCCTCCCCCCACCCCTTCC
>NZ_JBVHXY010000024.1:73367-115369 GCF_055569215.1 Kitasatospora sp. NPDC029312
GGGAAACCCTCCCGCCATTACACCCGGATGACTATAGGCCACCGCGCCCCCCCCCCCCCCCCCCCCCCCGTGCCCCCCCCCCCCCCCCGCCGTCGGTTCCACCTCCGGCTCCACCCGCGCTCCGATCAGCGGAAGGCGCCGGATCCGTAGCGTCGGAGAGGTCAGTGACGAGCCTCTCCCCGAGACGGAGAATCCGATGTCTGCCGTAGCCAACCTCCTCGTGATCGCCGCGGTGGTGGTCCTGGTGCTCCAGCGCCAGATGCGCGTCCAACGCCTGGACACCGAGCGCCGCTTCTGGCTGCTGCCGCTCATCCTGGGCGTGCTCGCCCTGCGCGATCCGCAGCTCATCGACCACCAGCACACCGCGCTGTCGGCCGTCCTGCTGGCCGCCGGACTGGTCGCCGTGCTCGCGATGGGCACCGTCTGGGGCTGGACCGTGCGGATCTGGCGGGCCGCGGACGGCGCCCTCCTGGTCAAGGGCACCAAGGCCACCCTGGCCGCCTGGGGCGGGATGATCGCCGTCCGGATCGGAATCTACGGGATCGGCTCCGCCCTGCACGTCCACCAGGCGAGCAGCGCGCTGCTGCTCGGCATGGCGGTCATGCTGCTGGTCCGCTCGCTCGTGGTGAACTGGAGGGCCCGGATGCTGGAGACCGCGCCGACCAGCGCCGTCCTGCACTGACCCCCGCCGTCCTGCACCGACCCACCGCCGTGAGCATCGAGGAGGCACCCGTGGCCGGGTGGTACTGGACCCGCTGGCCGTCCCGCGAGGGGCTGGAGCGCGAGGCCGAGAGCCGGCCGCGGCGGGTCCTCACCGTGCTCGGCCGGACCGTGGTGATGGCCGTCGTCGGCTGGGGGACCTTCTCCGACGACAAGTACACCGGCTGGGCGGCGGCGGTCGCGGCGGCCGGACTGGTCGCGGCCGCCGTGCTCTGCGCGGTCTACCTCCAGGCCAGCAGGGAGCAGCGCCCGACGGCCACCTACCTGCTGACCGGCACCCTGGTCGGCGCCGCCTGGCTGGCCAACTGGGGGCAGGCCTACACGCTCGCCGACCTGCTCTGGATCGGGCTGGCCGTGACGGCCCTGGTGCGCCTGCCGGCCGCGCCCGCACTGCTCGCCGCCGCGACCGCGCTGGGCTCGTACACCGCGGCGAGCTGGGCGGGCTGGCTCAGCATCGCCGCCACCATCGGAGGCGTCACCCTGCTCGGTTTCCTGCTGCGGCTGGACATCGAGGCGCGCGGCACCGCCCGTCGGCTGCTGGCCCAGGAGCGGGCCGCCCGGGCGGCCGAGGCGGAGAGCGCGGCGCTCGCCGAACGGGCCAGGATCGCCCGGGAGATCCACGACGTGCTCGCCCACAGCCTCTCCGCCCAGCTGGTCCACCTGGAGGCGGCACGGCTGATGCTGGACGCCGGGACGGACCGTGAGCAGGTCCGCGAACGGGTCGTCGCCGCCCGGCGGATGGCGCAGGACGGGCTGGCCGAGACCAGGCAGGCGCTGTCCGCGCTGCGCGGGGAGCTGACCCCGGTCGGGGAGTTCCTGGTGGAGCTGACCGGGCGCGAGCGGGCCGCGTTCACCGTCACCGGCACGCCCCGGCCGCTGGCCGCCGAGGCAGGCCTCGCCGTGCGGCGCACCGCGCAGGAGGCGGTGACCAACGTCCGCAAGCACGCGCCGGGCGCCCGGTGCGCCGTCGAACTGCGCTACCTGGAGGGGGAGGTGGAGCTGGAGGTGCGCAACACCCGGGCGCCGCGCGGTGAGTCCGCCGGGGAACTGGCCGACAGCGGCAGCGGGTACGGTCTGCTCGGGATGCGCGAACGCGCGGAACTGCTCGGCGGCACCCTGCTGGCGGGCCCGGAGGACGGAGGGTGGCGCGTGGTGCTGCGGGTGCCGGCATGACCGGAGCGGTCGGTGCGGTCACCAGGGTGCTGGTGGCGGATGACCAGACGGTGGTCCGCGAGGGCATCGTGATGCTGCTGGGACTGCTGCCCGGCATCGAGGTGGTCGGCGCGGCGGCCGACGGGGAGGAGGCCGTCACCCTGGTGGAGCGCCATCACCCGGACGTGGTGCTGATGGACCTGCGGATGCCGCGGGTGGACGGAGTCGAGGCGACCCGGCGGATCCGGGCCGCCCATCCGGAGACCGAGGTGGTGGTGCTCACCACGTACGCCGACGACGACTCGCTGTTCCCGGCGCTGCAGGCGGGGGCGCGCGGCTACCTCACCAAGGACGCCGGCGGCGAGGAGATCGCCAAGGCCATCGCGGACGTCCGGGCGGGTGCGGCCGGGCTCTCCCCGCAGGTCCAACTCCGCTTGCTGAAAAGGCTTTCGGAGGAGCCCGCCCAACCCGCGCAGTCCGCCCAGCCCGCCCAACCCGCGCAGCCCGCCCATCCCGCACAGGCCGCTGCCCGACCCACCGCCCGCTCCGCGGCCCGGCCCGGGGAACTGCCGGACGGGCTGACCGTGCGGGAGGCCGAGGTGCTCGCGCTGATCGCCGAGGGGCTCTCCAACGCCGAGATCGCCCAGCGGTTGTTCGTCAGCCAGGCCACCGTGAAGACCCACATCAACAACCTGTTCGCCAAGACCGCGGTGCGGGACCGGGCACAGGCCGTCGCGTACGCCTTCCGGCACGGAATCACCGGAACGCAGCAGTAGTGGGATGAGTGACCGTCGGATCATCGACCACCTCATCGAGTGAAGGTATCCGCGATGGTCAGGGACGGTGTTCGGCGGCCACCATGATGAATCGGGTCAGAACCGTCCGCCGGCCCAGGAGCAGCAGTGCCACAGCAGCAGACGAGCAGTCCCGGCCAGGGGCAGCGATTCGACTGGTGGGCCGCTCCGGCCGCCGCGACCGCGCCCGAGCCGGCCGCCGAACCCCGCCGAGCGGCGGTACCGGTCCAGCCGCGGCAGGCCCGTACCGCCCCCGTCCGGCCGGCGGACGACGTGCCCGAGCCGTTGACCGCGCCCGTCGTGCCGGCCGCCGCTCCGGCCGTCGTACCGGCTCCGCCGGGCGAGCCGCAGGGGCTGGAGCCGGTCCCGGCGCCGCAGCGCACCACCGACAGCAGCGAGGTCTACCGGACCGTCCAGGCCAGCACGGCCTTCCAGGACATCCGCCACAGCTACCGGGCGTTCGTCTTCCCGGTCAGCGGCGGCTTCCTCGGCTGGTACCTGATGTACGTCGCCGCCGAGGCCGTCGCCCCCGGCGTGATGCGCGGCCGGATCGCCGGCCCGCTCAACGTGGCCTGGCTGCTCGGCCTGCTGCAGTTCGCCAGCACCTTCCTGCTCACCTGGCTCTACGCCCGCAACGCCCGGACCAAGCGCGACCGCGCCGCCCTCGGCCTGCGCTGGGACACCCAGGACCAGCTGCGATGACGGCCCTGACGAACGCGGTGACCACCGCCACCCCGCCGCCTGTCGCCGCCACCGGCGACCACCACGACCTGGCGATCGTGCTGTTCGCCGTCATCGTCCTGGTCACCCTCGGCATCACCCTCTGGGTCGGCCGCCAGGGCAACGCCGCCGAGGACTTCTACGCCGGCGGCCGGGACTTCACCCCGCTGCAGAACGGCTTCGCGCTCTCCGGCGACTACCTGTCCGCCGCCTCCTTCCTCGGTGTCGCCGGGCTGATCGCCCTGTACGGCTACGACGGCGTGCTCTACAGCATCGGCTTCCTGGTCGCCTGGCTGGTCGTGCTGATGCTGGTCGCCGAACTCGTCCGCAACGCCGGGCGCTACACCCTCGCCGACGTGCTCGCGCTGCGGCTGCGCCGCTCCAGGGTGCGCGCGGCGGCCGGCGGCGCCAGCGTCGTGGTCACCCTGCTCTACCTGGTCGCCCAGATGGTCGGCGCCGGCTCGCTGGTCGCCCTGCTGCTCGGCACCAACAGCGCCCTGGCCCGGACCTGGACCATCATCGCCGTCGGCGCCCTGATGATCGTCTACGTCACGGTCGGCGGGATGCGGGCCACCACCTGGATCCAGATCGTCAAGGCCTTCCTGCTGATCGCCGGCTCCGTCCTGCTCACCGTGCTGCTGGTAGTCCGCTTCCACGGCGACCTGTTCGAGCTGATGCGCCAGGCCGCCGAGCACAGCGGCGCCGGGCGCCGCTACCTCGAACCGGGCCTGAAGTACGGCGCCACCTTCACCAGCCGGCTCGACTTCTTCAGCCTCGGCCTGGCCCTGGTGCTGGGCACCGCCGGCCTGCCGCACATCCTGTCCCGCTTCTACACGGTGCCCACCGCCCGGGCCGCCCGCCGCTCCACGATGTGGGCGATCGGCCTGGTCGGCGGGTTCTACCTGATGGCCATCGCGCTCGGCCTCGGCGCCACCGCGCTGGTCGGCTCGGCCGAGGTGCGGCACGCCAACCCGGCCGGGAACACCGCCGTTCCGCTGCTCGCCCTGGTGCTCGGCGGTGGCAACGGCAGCACCGGCGGGGTGGTGCTGTTCGCGCTGATCTCGGCGATCGCCTTCGCCACCATCCTCGCCGTGGTCGCCGGGCTGACCCTGGCCTCCTCGGCGGCCTTCGCCCACGACATCTGGGCCGGCGCCTGGCACGGGCGCTCCCGCCGCGGCCGTGCGGCCGAAACCGTGGCGAAGCCCAGCGAGCAGCAGGAGGTGGTGGTCGCCCGGTTCGCCGCCGCCGGGATCGGCGCGGCAGCGATCGCGATCAGCCTCTTCGCCCAGCAGCTGAACGTCGCCTTCCTGGTCGGTCTGGCCTTCGCGGTGGCCGCCTCCTCCAACCTGCCGGTGCTGATGTACAGCCTGTTCTGGTCGCGGTTCACCGCCCGGGGCGCGGTCTGGTCGGTGTACGGCGGGCTCGTCCCGGCGATCGCGCTGGTGGTCTTCTCGCCCGTGGTCTCCGGCTCCAAGGTGGCGCTGTTCCCCGGCGTCGACTTCCACTGGTTCCCGCTGGAGAACCCCGGCATCGTCTCCATCCCGCTCGGCTTCCTGGCCGGCTGGATCGGGACGCTCACCTCGGCCGAGCCCGCCGACGCGGACCGCTTCGCCGAGCTGGAGGTGCGTGCCCTCACCGGTGCGGGCGCAGCCTAGGTTCGTCCTGAGCGCTGTGCCCGGGGAACCCCGGCGGGCCTGGGGCCGCCGGGGTTCCCCCCTGTCCGCGCCAGGTCCGCGCCGAGTCCGCTCCGGGGTCGTGCGCCGGCCGCTACGCCCTGGCGGCCAGGCCGTAGCGGTGCTCCGGGCGGCCGGTGTCGCCGTAGCGCAGGGTCAGCCGCAGCCGGCTGTCCCGCTCCAGCTGCTTGAGGTAGCGCTGCGCCGTGGAGCGGCTGAGGCCGGTGGCGTCGGCCACCTCCTGGGCGGACAGCGGCCGGGCGGCCCGGCGCAGCACGCCGAGCACCAGATCGGTGGTCGGCGCCGAGTGACCCTTGGGCAGCGGTCCGGCGGTGGCGGAGGCGCTGCGCAGGGTCGCGAACAGCCGGTCCACCTCGTCCTGGCCGGCCTCCCGGGCCGGTGCGGCCAGCGCGTGCCGCAACTGGGCGTAGGAGGTGAGCTTCTCCCGCAGGCCGGCGAAGGTGAACGGCTTGACCAGGTACTGCAGGGCGCCGTGCTGCATCGCGGCGTGCACCGTGGAGACGTCCCGGGCCGCGGTCACCATCATCACGTCGCAGGCCACCTGCCGGTCCCGCAGCCGCCGGACCAGCGCGAGGCCGGTCTCGTCCGGCAGGTGGTGGTCGAGCAGCAGCAGATCCACCGGGCGGCGCTCCAGGGCGGCCAGCGCCTCCCCGGCGGAGTGGGCGGTGCCGGTCACCCGGAAGCCCGGCACCTTGGCCACGTACGCGGCGTGCACGTCCGCGACCCGGAAGTCGTCGTCCACCACGAGTACGTCGATCATCGGGCCTCCACGAGCTGAGCGGTGAGCAGGGCCTCGGGCAGCTCGACGGTGAACCGGGCGCCGCCGAGCGGGCCGGTGTCGAGCACGACCCGGCCGCCGGTCCGTTCGACCAGCCGCCGCACCATCGCCAGGCCCAGCCCGCGCGGGCGGTGCGCGGGCGCGTCCTTGCTGGTCCACCCCTCCTCGAAGACCTGCTCGCGCAGCTCCTCCGGCACCCCCGGGCCGCTGTCCGCGACCTGCAGCAGCAGGGTGGAGCCGGCTGCCGCCAGCGTCACCTCGGCGCTGCCGCCCCCGCCGGGTGCCATGGCGTCCACTGCGTTGTCGATCAGGTTGCCGAGCACCGTCACCAGCGCCCGGGCGTCCACCACCGCGTCCGGCAGGTGGGCCGCCGGGGCCAGCGCCAGCCGCACCCCGCGCTCGGCGGCGACCGCCGTCTTGCCCGCCAGCAGGGCCGCCACGTGCGGATCCCGGACCTGTTCGGCGATCCCGGCGGCGACCACGGCGTGCGAGCCGGACTGCTCGGAGATGAAGGCCACCGCCTGTTCGTGGTGGCCGAGCTCCAGCAGGCCGAGCAGGGTGTGCATCCGGTTGGCGTGTTCGTGGTCCTGGGCGCGCAGCGCCTCGGTCAGGCTGCGGGTGGTGTCCAGTTCGCGGACCAGCGACTCCAGCTCGGTGCGGTCGCGCAGCGTGACCACGGCGCCGTCGTCGGCGGTGTTCATCCGGTTCACCACCAGCACCCGGTCGTCCCGGACGGCGGGCAGGTCGGCGCCGGTGATCCGGCCGGTCAGCACGTCGGTCAGCCGGCCCGGTGGCAGCACCTCGGTGATCGGACGGCCGGTGCAGTCCTCGGGCAGGCCGAGCAGCCGCACGGCCTCGTCGTTGGCCAGCCGGATCCGGCCGCGTTCGTCCAGCGCCACCATGCCCTCGCGGATGCCGTGCAGCATCGCCTCGCGTTCGATCAGCAGCGCGGAGATGTCGGCGAGGGCGATGTTGTGGGTGCGGCGCTTGAGCCGGCGGGCCAGGGCGAGGGTGGCGACGGTGCCCGCGGCCAGGCCGGCGCCGGCGCACAGCAGGATGCCGGTGAGCATCTTCAGCAGCCGCCGGCGGATCGAGTCGTCGCTGATGCCGACGGACACCTCGCCGACGATCCGGCCGTCGGCCGTGCGCAGCGGCACCTTGCCCCGGGCGGTGCGGCCCAGGGTGCCCTGCTGGATGGCGGTGACGCTGCGGCCGTTGAGGGCTGGCTCCGGGTCGGTGCTGACCCGGTGGCCGATCCGGACCGGGTCGGTGTGCGAGAGGCGGATCCCGTCCAGGTCGGTGACCACCACGAAGCTGGCGCCGGTGGCCAGCCGGATCTGCTCGGCGTTGCGCTGGGCGGTCACCGCGTCGCGGGTGGCGGCGGCCCGGGCGATGGTCTCGTCGGTGGCGGTGGCCTGGGCGATGGACAGCGCACGCTGCATCGCGTCGTGGTCCAGCTCGCTGCTGACCGGGGCCAGGAACAGCCCGGCGGTCACCGCGGTGACCCCGACGGTGACGACCGTCTGGCTCAGCAGCAGTTGGGCGAAGACCCGGCGGGGCCAGTGGGGGAGCTTCATCCGGGCCTCCTCTCGGCGGCTGAGGTGGTGCGGGGCGGTGCGGGGCGGTCCGGGGGTGCCGGTTCGACGGGGTGGTGCGGGATGGTGCGGGCCGGGGGTTGGGACACCCTATGTTTCCGCCGTGTTTCTGTCACCGCGTCCCCGCAGTTGTAGCGGAAGCAAAACGAGCAGAACACCCCTCAACGCGGAGAACCCGCACTACGCGGAGAAGGCTCCCGGGACGGCCGGGCCCGCTCCTACCTTTCGGGGGCAAGCACAGACCCGGGAGGATCAATGACCAGTACCCCGGCGATCGAGCTGACCGGCGCGACGAAACGCTTCCGCACCCCCTCAGGGGCCCTGCACACCGCCGTCCGCGATCTCGATCTGACCGTCGCCCAGGGCGAGTTCGTCGCCGTCGTCGGCCCCACCGGCTGCGGCAAGTCCACCACGCTGACTCTGGTCAGCGGTCTCGAGGAGCCCACCGAGGGCGAGGTGCGGGTGCACGGCGAGCCCGTGCGCGGGATCGACCCCCGGGTCGGGTTCGTCTTCCAGCAGGACGCCGTCTTCCCGTGGCGCACCGTGCTCTCCAACGTCATGGCCGGGCCGCGCTTCCGCGGTGTGCCCGCCGCCGAGGCCAGGGAGCGCGCCCGGGACTGGCTGGGCCGGGTCGGCCTGGCCGCCTTCGAGGACCGCTACCCGCACCAGCTGTCCGGCGGCATGCGCAAGCGGGTCGCGCTCGCCCAGACCTTCGTCAACGACCCGGCGATCCTGCTGATGGACGAGCCGTTCTCGGCGCTGGACGTGCAGACCCGCGCCCTGATGTCCGACCAGCTGCTGGAGCTGTGGGCCGGGAGCGGTTCCTCCGAGAACGCGGCCTCGGTCGTCTTCGTCACCCACGACCTGGACGAGGCCATCGCGCTCGCCGACCGGGTCGTGGTGATGACCGCCGGGCCGGCCACCGTCAAGGAGGTGTTCACCGTCGACCTGCCGCGACCGCGCACCGTGGAGGCCGTCCGGCTGGAACCGAGGTTCGTCGAGCTGTACCGCGAGATCTGGGCCTCGCTCGGCGAAGAGGTACGGATCACCCGGGAGAGAGGAGCGGGTCGTGCCGCTTGAGACCGCGTCCGAGACCGCGTCGGCGCCGGCGGGAAAGCCCGCGGCCGCCACGACGAGAACCGAGGCCCGCGAACGGGCCGCCCGGAACCGGAAGTTGGGCGTCTACGGAGCCCGGGTCGGGGTGCTGGTCGCCTTCCTCGGCCTGTGGGAGGTCTGCGCCCGGACGAACGTCATCGACCCGTTCAACTTCTCGCAGCCGTCGAGGATCTGGGACCAGACCTGGCAGTGGATCAGCCACGGCACCGCCCAGGGCTCGCTCGGCGAGCAGATCGGCTACACCCTGTACGAGGCCCTCACCGGCTGGGTGCTGGGCGTCATCGGCGGTGTGCTGCTGGGCATCGCGCTCGGCCGGATCCGCTTCCTGGCCGATGTGTTCGGACCGTACATCAAGGTGCTCAACGCCATCCCGCGGATCGTGCTCGCCCCGATCTTCCTGATCTGGTTCGGCCTCGGCCCGGCGTCGAAGGTCGCCTCCGCAGTGGTGCTGGTGTTCTTCCCGGTGTTCTTCAACGCCTTCCAGGGCGCCCGCGAGGTGGACCGCAACCTCGTCGCCAACGCCCGCATCCTCGGCGCCGACAACCGCAAGGTCACCCTGCAGGTGGTCATCCCCGCCGCCACCACCTGGATCTTCACCAGCCTGCACGTCAGCTTCGGCTTCGCACTGATCGGCGCGATCGTCGGCGAGTACATCGGCGCCACCAAGGGCCTCGGCCTGATGGTCGCCGCCGCCCAGGGCACCTTCAACGCGGCCGGGGTGTACGCGGCCATGAGCATCCTCGCCGTCGTCGCGCTGGTGACCGAGGGACTGCTGACCTTCGCCGAGAAGAAGCTGTTCCGCTGGAAGCCCGCGGACGCGGGCGACGGCCGCTGAACTCCCCCCGCCCGTAAGAAGAGAGAGGCTCCCCCAGCCATGCGCCCGAACTCGACGAACAGAGTCGCCGCCGCCACCCTCGTCGCCGCCCTGCTCCTCCCGCTCTCCGCCTGCGCCAACGACGCCGCCACCGCCACCCACGGCGCCGCCGCCCCGGCCGGCCGGCAGGTCGACGGGCCCAAGGTCAAGATCATGGTCGGTGGCCTGGACAAGGTCATCTACCTGCCCGCGATGCTCACCCAGCGGCTCGGCTACTTCGCCGACGCCGGCGTCAACGTCGAGCTGATGAGCGAGCCGGCCGGCGTCAACGCCACCACCGCGCTGCTGGCCGGCGACGTCCAGGGCGCCGTCGGCTTCTACGACCACACCATCGACCTCCAGGCCAAGGGCAAGCACGTCGAATCCGTGGTGCAGTTCGCCCAGGCCCCCGGCGAGGTCGAGCTCGTCTCCGCCAAGCAGGCCGACGCCGTCAAGTCCGCCGCCGACTTCAAGGGCAAGAAGCTCGGCGTCACCAGCATCGGCTCCTCCACCGACTTCCTCACCAAGTACCTCGCGGTCAAGAACGGCACCGCCGTCAGCGAGTTCAGCCCGATCGCGGTCGGCGCCGGACAGACCTTCATCGCCGCGCTCCAGCAGGGCAGCATCGACGCCGGGATGACCACCGACCCGACCGTCGCCAACGTCCTCGACAAGGGCCTCGGGAAGATCCTCTACGACATGCGCACCCCCGAGGGCTCGCGCCAGGCGCTCGGCGGCCTCTACCCGTCGTCCTCGCTGTACATGAACACCGACTGGGTGGAGAAGAACAGGGACACCACCCAGAAGCTGGCCGACGCCTTCGTGAAGACCCTCGCGTGGATGTCCACTCACACCCCGGAGGAGATCGCCGCCAAGATGCCCGCCGACTACGCGCAGGGCGGCGCCGAGCAGTACGCGGCGGCGATCAAGGCGACCCTGCCGATGTTCACCACCGACGGGGTGATGCCGGCCGACGGGCCCCGGACGGTGCTCGCGGTTCTCGCCGCCTTCCACCCGGACGTCATGGGCAAGGAGGGGACGATCGACCTCTCCCGTACCTACACCACCGAGTTCGTCGGCAAGGCCACCGGCTGAGAGCCCTTTCCCTCCGCAGCCGCGGTCCCGCGCTCACCCCCACGGGCGCGGGGCCGCCGTGCGCCCCGTGCGGCCGCTACAGGCCCCGCACGGACAGCACGTCCATCCGCGACGGCGTCCCCGCCGCCTTGCCACAGCTCTCCGGGCGCGGCGGCTCGCTCACCGTCTCGATCACGTCGACCTCCCAGGCCCGGCCGTCCCGGTGCATGACCCGCACCAGCCAGCGGCCCTCGCCGTCCGGCCGCTGGGTCAGCGTCAGCACGTCCACGCCGGTCTCGCCGGTCGCCAGCCGCACCGCGTGCTCGGCCGCCTGGCCCGGACGCTCCCAGCCCGAACAGCCCCGCGCCCACTCCGGCACCATCCGCCCGGCCGCCGTCGCGGCCAGCACCTCCTTGGCGCTCTCCGCCGTCAGTCGCCCGTACGCGTAGCCGTACGGCAGCACCAGCATGGTGGGGGAGAAGCGGTGCCCGCCCAGGTGGGTCACCTCCCAGACCTCGCTGTGCCCGGCCGCCGCCAGCTCCGCCGCGAGCGGGCGGCCCAGCAGCGCGCAGCAGCGGTCCCGCCGCCCGTTGGTGCACACCATGGCCAGCGGGCCGCCGACGTGCTCCACCCCGAAACCCGTGTGGTCCCCGGCGCCCAGCGCCGCGAAGTCCAGTTCCAGCAGTTCTGCGGGGTCCGCCACCTGTGACCGGCGCACCCAGCCGCGCCCCGGCACGGTGTGCGCCACCACCACCTCGTGCCGCGCCGTCGGCAGGCAGTCCGCGTGCCGGCCCGGCCGCCGGATCAGCGCCACCCGCACCCCGGTGCCCGCCGCGGCCGCGTCCAGCGCCCGGCCCACGGCCGCGTCCAGGTGGCTCTCACCCAGCGCCTTCGCGCCCCACGGGCCGTTCTGCTCCAGCAGCAGCCAGGTGGCCGCCACCGCGGCCGTGGCGGTCAGCGGCTCCGAAAGTTCACGCGACACGGTCGCACAGGTGCTCACCCGGGCAAGGCTACCCTCAGCGGTCCGGCCCGGCCCGGGTGCGCCGGAGGGCGGGGAGCCCGCAGGCACCCCGCCCTCCGCACCGGTCGCGCTCTCACGCGGGGCCGGCCACCACCGCGATCGGAGTGGTCACCGGGGTGCCCGAGCCGTCGCGGCGCGGGTCGCGCTCCGGCAGGTCGACCGGGGCGCCCTTGGCGGTGGCGGCCCGGGCCGGGGCGGCACCCGCCCAGGCGAACGCCAGGCCGTCCTCGCCGCGCAGAAAACGCTGGCAGCGGACGCCGCCGGTGGCGCGACCCTTGCGCGGGTACTGCTCGAACGGGGTGACCTTCCAGCTGGTCTGCTCCTCGCCGGACAGCGTCCCCGAGGTGCCCGCCACCGAGACCACCACGGCGTCCGCGGCCGGGTCCACCGCCGTGAAGGACAGCACCCGGGCACCGTCCGACAGCTTGATGCCCGCCATGCCACCCGCCGGGCGGCCCTGCGGACGGACCTGGCCCGCCGGGTAGCGCAGCAGTTGGGCGTCCGAGGTGATGAAGACCAAGTCCTCCTCGCCGGTGCGCAGTTCGACCGCGCCCACCAGCTCGTCACCCTCCTTGAGGGCGATCACCTCGAACTCGTCCTTGTTCGCCGGCCACTCCGGCACCACCCGCTTCACCACGCCCTGCACGGTGCCCAGCGCCAAGCCGGGCGAGGACTCGTCCAGCGTCGTCAGCCCGAGCACCCGCTCGCCGGCCTCCAGCCGCAGGAACTCGCCCACCGGCGCACCGCCCGCGAGCGTCGGCGACGGCGTCGGCGGCAGGGCCGGCAGGTCGATCACTGGCAGTCGCAGCACCCGCCCCGCCGAGGTCACCACACCCACGTCCGCGCGCGCCGTCGCGTGCACCGCCGAGACGATCACATCGTGCTTGGAACGCTTCTCCGACACCTCGAACGGCTCGCCGTCGGCCGTCCGCGCCAGCAGCCCCGTCGAGGACAGCAGCACCCGGCACGGGTCGTCCGCCACCTCCAGCGGCACCGCCAGGGCCGCCGCCGGCGCGGCGCCCGCCTCCAGCAGGACCGTTCGCCGCTCCGTCCCGAACTGCTTGGACACCGCGCCCAGTTCGGACGACACCACGCTGCGCAGCTTGGTGTCCGAGTCCAGGATCTCGGTCAGCTCCGCGATCTCCGTGGTCAGCTTCTGCTTCTCCTGCTCCAGCTCCACCCGGTCGAACCGGGTCAGCCGCCGCAGCGGGGTGTCCAGGATGTAGCCGGTCTGCGTCTCCGACAGCGAGAAGCGCTCCATCAGGCGCTCCTTCGCCTGCTGGGCATTGTCACTCGACCGGATGATCGCGATGACCTCGTCGATGTCGACGAGCGCCACCAGCAGACCCTCGACCAGGTGCAGCCGCTCCTCGCGCTTGCGCCGACGGAAGTCGCTGCGCCGGCGCACCACGGTGAAGCGGTGGTCGACGTAGACCTCCAGCAGCTCCTTCAGCCCCAGCGTCAGCGGCTGGCCGTCCACCAGCGCCACGTTGTTGATGCCGAAGGTCTCCTCCATCGGCGTCAGCTTGTACAGCTGCTCCAGCAGCGCCTCCGGCACGAAGCCGTTCTTCACCTCGATCACCAGCCGCAAGCCGTGCTCGCGGTCGGTCAGGTCCTTGACGTCCGCGACTCCCTGCAGCTTCTTCGCGTTGACCAGGTCCTTGATCTTCGAGATGACCTTCTCGGGGCCGACGTTGTACGGCAGCTCGGTGACCACGATGCCCTTGCGGCGGGCCGTCACCGCCTCCACCGTCGCCGTCGCCCGGATCTTGAAGGTGCCGCGGCCCGACTCGTACGCGTCCCGGATCCCCGACAGGCCCACGATCCGCCCGCCGGTCGGCAGGTCCGGGCCGGGCACGAACCGCATCAGCGTGTCCAGGTCCGCGTTCGGGTGCTTGATCAGGTGCCGGGCCGCCGCCACCACCTCGGACAGGTTGTGCGGCGGCATGTTCGTCGCCATGCCCACCGCGATGCCCGTCGCGCCGTTCACCAGCAGGTTCGGGAACGCGGCCGGCAGCGCCAACGGCTCCTGCTCGCTGCCGTCGTAGTTCGGGCCGAAGTCGACGGTGTCCTCGTGGATCGACTCCACCATCGCCATCGACGCCGCCGTCAGCCGCGACTCGGTGTAGCGCATCGCCGCCGGCGGGTCGTCGTTGCCCAGCGAACCGAAGTTGCCGTGCCCGTCGATCAGCGGCAGCCGCATCGAGAACGGCTGCGCCATGCGCACCACCGAGTCGTAGATCGACGCGTCACCGTGCGGGTGCAGCCGGCCCATCACCTCGCCCACCACGCGGGCGCACTTCACGTGCGCGCGGTCCGGGCGCAGGCCCATCTCGTTGGCCTGGTACAGGATCCGGCGGTGCACCGGCTTCAGACCGTCCCGCGCGTCGGGCAGCGCACGCGAGTAGATCACCGAGTAGGCGTACTCCAGGAAGGAGCCCTGCATCTCGTCCACGACGTCGACGTCGAGGATGCGCTCCTCGAAGTCTCCGGGCGGCGGGGTCTGCGAACTGCGGCGGGCCATCGCGGCGGGGCTCCCTTACGTGTCGCTGGCTGTGTCGTCGGTCGGTCGGTCATCGGCCGTCGGTCGGTCATCGGCGGTCTGTCGACGGGACGGGACGGCCTTCACCGTCCCGTCCGCCGCCCTGCCTCCGGACCCGTCAACGGGGCGCCGTCAACAGGGCACGGCGCCCCCATTGTGGACCCTCCCGCCGACACTCCCGGTCAGCGGCCCTCTTCCGCCCCTGGCGAACGCCCCGTCCGCGCGGACACGAACACGCCCTCCGCGCGTTGCACCACAATGGGGACGCCACACGAACCCCGACATCGACGACGGGAAGGACCCGAGCGCATGGCCAACCCGGCCCCCGCCTCCAGCCGAGGCATCGCCATCACCGAGCACCGCCTGGCCAACGGCCTGCGCGTCGTCCTCTCCGAGGACCACCTCACCCCGGTCGCCGCGGTCTGCCTCTGGTACGACGTGGGCTCCCGCCACGAGGTCAAGGGCCGCACCGGCCTCGCCCACCTCTTCGAGCACCTGATGTTCCAGGGCTCCGCCAACGTCTCCAACAACGGGCACTTCGAGCTCGTCCAGGGCGCCGGCGGCTCGCTCAACGGCACCACCAGTTTCGAGCGCACCAACTACTTCGAGACCATGCCCGCCCACCAGCTGGAGCTCGCCCTCTGGCTCGAGGCCGACCGCATGGGCTCGCTGCTCGCCGCCCTCGACGAGACGTCCATGGAGAACCAGCGCGACGTCGTCAAGAACGAGCGCCGCCAGCGCTACGACAACGTCCCGTACGGCACCGCCTTCGAGAAGCTCACCGCGCTCTCCTTCCCGGACGGCCACCCGTACCACCACACCCCGATCGGCTCGATGGCCGACCTGGACGCGGCCACCCTGGAGGACGCCCGCGCGTTCTTCCGCACCTACTACGCGCCCAACAACGCCGTGCTGTCCGTCGTCGGCGACATCGACCCGGAGCAGACCATCGCCTGGGTCGAGAAGTACTTCGGCTCGATCCCCGCCCACGACGGCAAGCAGCCCCCGCGCTCCGGTGAACTCCCCGACACCATCGGCCGCGAACTGCGCGAGGAGATCCACGAGGACGTCCCCTCCCGCGCCCTGATGGCCGCCTACCGCCTGCCGCACGACGGCACCCGGGAGGCCGACGCCGCCGACCTCGCGCTCACCATCCTCGGCAGCGGCGAGTCCAGCCGCCTCTACAACCGGCTCGTGCGCCGCGACCGCACCGCCGTCGCCGCCGGCTTCGGCCTGCTCCGCCTGGCCGGCGCCCCCAGCCTCGGCTGGCTCGACGTCAAGACCTCCGGTGACGCCACCATCGCGCAGATTGAGGCCGCCGTGGACGAGGAACTCGCCCGCTTCGCCGCGGAGGGCCCCACTCCCGAGGAGCTCGAGCGCGCCCAGGCCCAGATCGAGCGCGAATGGCTCGACCGCCTCACCACCGTCGCCGGCCGCGCCGACGAACTCTGCCGCTACGCCGTCCTGTTCGGCGACCCCAAGCTGCTGAACGACGCCCTCCCCAAGGTCCTCGACGTCACCGCCGAAGAGGTCCAGGCCGTCGCCAAGGCCCGGCTCCACCCCGACAACCGGGCCGTCCTCGTCTACGAGCCGACCGCCGCCGCTTCCGACGCCGCTTCCGAAGAGGAGGGTGCCGCCGCATGAGCACCGACTACGTCCCCGCGATGACCTTCCACCCCCAGCCCCAGCCCGGCACCCCCAGCCCCTGGGCCTTCCCGGCCCCCGAGCGCTCCGCCCTCGGCAACGGGATCACCGTGCTGCACTGCCACCGGCCCGGCCAGCAGCTGGTCGCCGTCGAGGTGCTCCTCGACGCCCCGCTCGCCGCCGAACCCGAGGGCCTCGACGGCATCGCCGCCATCCTCGCCCGGGCGTTCAGCGAGGGCACCGACACCCTCACCGCCGAGGAGTTCGCCGCCGAACTCGAGCGCGCCGGTGCCACCCTGGACGCCCACGCCGACCACCCGTGCATCCGGGTCTCCCTGGAGGTCCCCGCCTCCCGGCTCCAGCGCGGCCTCACCCTGCTCGCCGACGCCCTGCGCGCCCCCGCCCTGCCCGCCGAGGAGATCGAGCGGCTCGTCGCCAACCGGCTGGACGAGATCGTCCACGAGCAGGCCAACCCCGCCCGGCGCGCCGCCAAGGCCCTCTACGCCGAGCTGTTCGATGCCGCCGACCGCCTCTCCCGGCCCCGCAGCGGCACCGCCGACACCGTCAAGTCGATCGACCGCGCCGCCGTCAAGGCCTTCTACGAGGCCCACGTGCGCCCGGCCACCAGCACCGTCGTCGTGGTCGGCGACCTCACCGGCGTCGAGCTGCCCGCCCTGCTGGAGAGCACCCTCGGCACCTGGACGGGCTCCGCCGCCGAGCCCTCCGCGCACGCTCCCGTCACCGCCGACGACCGCGGCCGCGTCGTGATCGTCGACCGCCCCGGCTCGGTGCAGACCCAGCTGCTCATCGGCCGGATCGGGCCGGACCGGCACGACCCGGTCTGGGCCGCCCAGATCCTCGGGACGTACTGCCTGGGTGGCACCCTCACCTCCCGGCTCGACCGGGTGCTGCGCGAGGAGAAGGGCTACACCTACGGTGTGCGCGCCTTCGCCCAGCCGCTGCGCTCCGCCGCCGACGGCCGCGGGCGCTCGCTGCTGGCCATCAGCGGCTCGGTGGACACCGCCTCCACCGCCCCGGCGCTCGCCGACACCTGGACCATCCTGCGCACCCTCGCCGCCGAGGGTCTCACCGACGCCGAGCGGGACGAGGCCGTGCAGTTCCTGGTCGGCGTCGCGCCGCTGAAGTACGAGACCGCGGGCTCGGTCGCCGGCACCCTGGCCGACCAGGTCGAGCAGCAGCTCCCCGACGACTACCAGGCGGAGGTCTACCGGCAGCTCGCCGAACTGCCCACCGCCGCGGCCACCGAGGCCGTGGTCGCGGCCTTCCCGCCGGACCGCCTGGTCACCGTCCTGGTCGGTGACGCCGCCGCGGTCGAGGCCGACGTGCGGGCGCTGGGGATCGGCGAGGTCACCGTCGTCAGCTGAGTCCTGCCGCCGTTTCCGTCCGGCCCGGTGGAGCGCCCGCTCCACCGGGCCGGCGCGTTTCTAAATCCCTTGCGGGCCCGGCCCGCTCCGTGGATAGATGTTCCCCGACGCACACCACGTGCGAACTGCGACGGACGAAGGGAGGCGGTCACCATGCGGGTCGAGCGAACCATACGACGCTCCCCGAGGCCGTCCCTCCCCTGTTCCGCGCCGGCTGCCTGAGCGCACCCGCCCCGAACTTCCCCGAGCCGCGCCGGGATCCGTTTCGCGTGGCGATCCCCTTCCCGAACCACCCGACCTCTGGAGGTCGTTCGATCATGACGTACACCGAGGTGCCCGGAATCCGGGTCCCGATCCGGATGTGGACCGATCCGGCGACGGTCGAGGGCCAGGCCATGCAGCAGCTGCGCAACATCAGCTCCCTGCCGTGGCTGCACGGTCTCGCCGTGATGCCCGATGTCCACCTGGGCAAGGGCGCGACCGTCGGCTCCGTCATCGCCATGAAGGGCGCGGTCTGCCCGGCGGCCGTCGGCGTCGACATCGGCTGCGGGATGAGCGCGGTGAAGACCTCCCTCACCGCCGAGGACCTCCCGGACGACCTGTCCCGCCTGCGGTCCAAGATCGAGCAGGCGATCCCGGTCGGCCGAGGCCTGCACAGCGACCCGGTCGACCCGGCGAAGCTGCACGGCTTCCGGACGGCGGGCTGGGACGACTTCTGGCAGCGCTTCGACGGGGTGGCGCAGGAGGTCAAGTGGCGCCGTGAGCGGGCGATGCAGCAGATGGGGACGCTCGGCTCGGGCAACCACTTCTGCGAGGTGTGCGTCGACGACACCGGCGCGGTCTGGCTGATGCTGCACTCCGGGTCCCGCAACATCGGCAAGGAGCTGGCGGAGCACCACATGGGCGTCGCCCGCTCGCTGCCGCACAACCAGGGCCTGGTCGACCAGGACCTGGCCGTCTTCATCGCGGACACCCCGCAGATGGCCGCCTACCGTCAGGACCTGTTCTGGGCGCAGGAGTACGCCAAGAACAACCGCGCCCTGATGATGGCGCTCCTCCAGGACGTCGTCCGCCGTCAGTTCGCCAAGGCGAAGGTCACCTTCGACGAGGTGATCAGCTGCCACCACAACTACGTGGCGGAGGAGTCCTACGACGGCGTCGACCTGCTCGTCACGCGCAAGGGCGCGATCCGGGCGGGCTCCGGCGACTACGGGATCATCCCGGGTTCGATGGGGACGGGCTCCTACATCGTCCGCGGCCTCGGCAACGAGGCGGCGTTCAACTCCGCCTCGCACGGCGCCGGCCGGAAGATGAGCCGCAACGCCGCGAAGAAGCGGTTCACCACCCGGGACCTGGCCGAGCAGACCCACGGCGTGGAGTGCCGCAAGGACAGCGGCGTCGTGGACGAGATCCCGGGCGCGTACAAGAACATCGAGAAGGTCATCGAGCAGCAGAAGGACCTGGTCGAGGTGGTCGCGCACCTCAAGCAGGTGGTCTGCGTGAAGGGCTGATCACAGCGATCGGGGGTGCCGGCCACGGTGTGGCGGCACCCCCGATCGGGCGGCTGCGCAGGCTCAGGCCGCGGCCGGCAGCTCGTCGAGGCCTTCGGCGACGAGCTTGGCGAGGCGGTCGAGGGCCCCGTCGGCGTCGGGGGCGTCGGAGGCGAGGACGACCTCGTCGCCGCCCTGGGCGCCCAGGGCGAGGAGGCCGAGCATGGAGGCGGCGTTGACGGGGTTGCCGCCCGGCTTGGCGATGGTGATCGGCACGCCGGTGGCCGTGACGGCCCGGACGAAGACGGAGGCGGGACGGGCGTGCAGGCCCTCGGCCCAACCGATGGTGACGCGGCGCTCGGCCATGAGACGTGCCTTTCCGGTGAAGCTGGTCACGGCCGTGCTCGGGGAGCGGGGGAAACGACCGTGTTGTCTAGACCAGTGTCGCACGCAGGCAACCCCTCGGAGCCGCCGCGTTCAGGAGTTGTGATTGTTTCTTTTCGGGGCATAAGGCCCGGCCAGTGGCCCCGTCCACCCTGCCGCGAGCACGCGACCGGCGCCATTCGGCCCGCCGCCGGATAACCTGACGAATGTGGACGACCCCACGGTGGCGAACCCCGAGCAGACCGGCTATCCGCAGCACTGGGAGGCCGACGTCCTGCTGCGCGACGGAGGTACGGCCCGGATCCGGCCCATCACCCCCGACGACGCCGGGCGGCTGGTGGAGTTCTACGAGCAGGTCTCGGACCAGTCCAAGTACTTCCGCTTCTTCGCCCCCTACCCGCGGCTGTCCGACAAGGACGTCCGCCGCTTCACCCACCACGACTTCGTGAACCGGGTCGGCCTCGCCGTGGTGGTCCGGGACCACTTCATCGCCACCGTCCGCTACGACCGGATCGACGCCGAGGGCCGCCCCTCCGAGCAGGGGACGGACGCCGAGGTCGCCTTCCTGGTCCAGGACGCCCACCAGGGCCGCGGCGTCGCCTCCGCCCTGCTGGAGCACATCGCGGCCGTCGCCCAGGAGCGCGGCATCCGCCGTTTCCAGGCCGAGGTGCTGCCCGAGAACCGCAAGATGGTGAAGGTCTTCACCGACGCTGGCTACACCCAGCGCCGCAGCTTCGCCGACGGCGTCGTGCACCTGGAATTCGACCTCGAACAGACCGACCGCTCGCTCGCGGTGATGCGCGCCCGCGAGCACCGCGCCGAGGCCCGCTCCGTCCAGCGCCTGCTCAACCCGCGGTCGGTGGCCGTGGTCGGGGTCTCCCGCAACCCGCAGACCGTCGGCCGGGCCATCCTGCGCGACCTGCTGGGCGGCTTCGGCACCGAGTTCCGGAGCCGGTACGAGCCCGGCGGCGAGCCGCGCGCCGTGTACGCGGTGAACCGCAACGCCCCGCCCGGCACCGAGCTGGACGGCGTACCGGTGCACCGTTCGGTGCTGGACGTCCCCGGGCCGGTCGACCTCGCGGTGATCACCGTCCCGGAGAGCGCCGTCCCGGCGGCCGTCGCCGAGTGCGGCGCCCACGGGGTGCAGGGCCTGGTGGTGGTCACCGCCGGCTACGCCGAGACCGGCCCCGAGGGGCGGGACCGGCAGCGCGCCCTGGTCCGCCAGGCCCGGGCGGCCGGCATGCGGGTGGTCGGCCCGAACGCCTTCGGCCTCATCAACACCGACCCCGAACGCCCGCTGAACGCCTCGCTCGCCCCGCACCTGTCCGATCGCGGCGGCTTCGGGATCTTCTGCCAGTCCGGGGCGATCGGCGTCGCCCTGCTGGAGGCCGCCCACAAGCGCGGACTCGGCGTCTCCTCCTTCGCCTCGGTCGGCAACCGCGCCGACGTCTCCGGCAACGACTTCCTCCAGTACTGGGCCGAGGACGAGGCCACCGAGGTGGTGCTGCTCTACCTGGAGTCCTTCGGCAACCCCCGCAAGTTCACCCGGATCGCCCGCCGCCTGGCCGCCGCCAAGCCGGTGGTCGTGGTCAAGGGCGCCCGGCACACCGGCAGCCTGCCGCCCGGCCACGCCGTCCCCACCACCGCCACCGGCCTGCGCGACGCCACCGTGGACGCGCTGTTCGAACAGGCCGGCGTGATCAGGGTGGCGACCATCACCGATCTCTTCGACACCGGGGAACTGCTCGCCCAGCAGCCGCTGCCGCCGGGCGACCGGATCGCCGTGGTCGGCAACTCCGACTCGCTCGGCCTGCTCACCTACGACGCCTGCCTGAGCGCCGGCCTGCGCCCGCGCACGCCCGTCGACCTCACCACCGCCGCGACCGGCGAGAACTTCCGGATCGCCCTGGACGTCGCGCTCAGCGACCCCGCCGTGGACGCCGTGATCGCCGTCGCCATTCCGCCGATCGGCACCGCCGCGCACGCCTTCACGGGCGGCCGGCTGACCGGCCCGGACGACCCCGAGCTCGGCTCGGACGACCCGGAGATCGCCACCGGCCTGCTCGAAGCGGGCGCCCGCGCCCGCGAGTTGGGCAAGCCCCTGGTGCTGGCACACCTGGCCCTGACCGACCTGCCGGCCCGGTTGCGCCCCGGCGGCATCCCGGCCTACGCCGCCCCCGAGCGCGCCGTGCACGCCCTCGCCCACGCCGTGCACTACGCCCAGTGGCGCAGCCGCACCGCCGAGGCGGAGGAGACGGCGCGCGTTCCCGAGCTGGACCGGATCGACGAGCCCGGTGCCCGCGCCCTGGTGGAGGCGGCGCTGAGCACCCGCGCCGCGACCGCCGCGCGCACCCAGCCCGGTGGCGCCCGGATCACGCTGTCCGAGACCGACGCCCAGGTGCTGCTGGCCCGCTACGGCATCGACGTCTCCCCGGCGCTGCCCGCCCCGGACGAGGAGAGCGCCGTCCGGGCCGCCGAGCGGCTCGGCTACCCGGTCGCCCTGAAGGCGACCGCCCCGCACCTGCGCCACCGCCCCGACCTGGGCAGCGTCCGCCTGGACCTGACCGGCGAGCCGGGCCTGCGCCGCGCCCACCGCGAGCTGGACGCCCTGCTCGGCGGCGCGGCCGGCGCCCAGCTGGTGGTGCAGCGGATGGCCGCGCGCGGCGTGGACACCGTGATCGGCGCCACGGTGGACCCGGCCGTGGGCGCGATCCTCTCCTTCGGACTGGCCGGCGCCCCGGCCGAACTGCTGGGCGACGTGGCCCACCGGCTGGTGCCGGCCACCGACCAGGACGTCGCGAGCCTGATCCGGGAGGTGAGGGCTGCGCCACTGCTGTTCGGCTGGCGGGGGGCCGAGGCGGTGGACACCGCGGCCCTGGAGGAACTGCTGCTGCGGGTGTCGCAGCTCGTGGACGACGTGCCGGAGATCGCCTCGGTGGACCTCGAACCGGTGGTCGTCGCTCCGCACGGACTGGCGATCCTGGGGGCGCGGGTGAGGGTCGCGCCCCTGCCCGTCCGCAGCGATCTGGGCCCGCGCGCGATGAGCACGCTGTAACCTTCCTTGGTTGCGCCTGCCCGTGGGCGCGCTGATGTCCGAAGCTCGGCGCCGCGCCGCCCGCTTCGTCGGCGGACCATGCCAGGATGGAGTTATGGCGAAGACCGGTACCACCACCACTCAGGACCTGCGCTCGGCGATCGAGCGCAGCGGCTACTACCCGGCCCTGGTGTCCGAGGCGGTGGAGGCCGCGGTGGGCCCGGAGCCGATCAGCTCGTACCTGGTCCACCAGGAGACGACCTTCGACTCCAACGAGGTGCGCCGTCACGTGACGGTGCTGGTGCTGACTCCGACCCGATTCGTGGTGAGCCACACCGACGAGCAGTCGGGCGACGCGGGCAGCCCCGCCGTGCCGTTCGCGACGACGTCGACGGAGAGCGTCCGGCTGGACCGGATCGGCTCGGTCGTGCTGAGCCGGATGGTCGCCAACCCGGAGACGTACACCCCGGGGACGCTGCCCCGCGAGGTGGTGCTGACGATCGGGTGGGGCGCGGTGCAGCGCCTCGACCTGGAGCCGGCCGGCTGCTCGGACCCGAACTGTGAGGCCGACCACGGCTACACCGGTTCGGCGACGGCCGACGACCTCTCGCTGCGGGTGAGTGAGGCCGGCGACGGCCCGGAGACGGTGGCCCAGGCGCTGCTGTTCGCCCGGGCGCTGTCCGACGCGACGATCAACAACGGCCCGCGGGGTTGACCCCGGCCGAGTCCGCCGCTTCCGACCGCTACGAATCCGGTTCCATGTCCTTCGCACCCTCCGACGGCTACGACGCCTTCGAGATCCTCGACCCGGCCGCCGCCCCCGCGCCCCCGTACGGCAGCGGCTCGCTCTGCGACCTGCTGCCCTCGGTGGCGGCGGGTCTGGGCGTCCCGGGGTTCACCGCGACGCTGCCGATCGCCCCGGCCGACCGGGCGGTGGTGTTCCTGGTCGACGGCCTCGGCTGGGAGCTGCTGCTGCGCCACCCCGAGTACGCGCCGTTCCTGTCCTCGCTGGCGGGCAGCTCGCTGGGCGGCTCCGGCCGTCCGCTGACCGCGGGCTTCCCCTCCACCACCGCCACCTCGCTGGCCTCGGTCGGCACCGGCACCCCGCCGGGCCTGCACGGACTGGCCGGGTACACGGTGGCGGTGCCGGGCGCGGACTACCTGATGAACCAGCTGCGCTGGCAGCCGCACACCGACCCGCAGGTCTGGCAGCCGTACCCGACGGTCTTCGAACTCACCGAGCGGGCCGGCGTGGCGACCGCCCAAGTGTCCTCCCCGCTGTTCGCTCAGACCCCGCTGACCAGGGTGGCGCTCTCCGGCGGGACCTTCCTCGGCCGCACCACGGGCGAGGAGCGGATGGACCTGGCCGCCGCCTGGCTGGCCGAGCACGACCGGGCGCTGGTGTACACCTACGTCAGCGAGCTGGACGGCGCGGGCCACCGCTTCGGCGTGGACTCCGACGAGTGGCGGATGACGCTGGACGCGGTGGACCGGCTGGCCCGCCGTCTGGCCGAGCAGTTGCCGCCGCGCTCGGTGATGTACGTGACCGCGGACCACGGCATGATCGACATTGCGCCGGAGGACCGGATCGACTTCGACGAGGACTGGGAGCTCGGCGCCGGTGTCGCCCTGCTCGGCGGCGAGGGCCGGGCCCGGCACGTGTACGCCGTACCGGGCGCCGCGGCCGACGTGCACGCCGTCTGGAGCGAGGTGCTGGGAGACCGGATGTGGGTGGCCACCCGGGACCAGGCGATCGCGGCGGGCTGGTTCGGCCCGACCGTGGACGAGCGGGTGTACCGGCGGATCGGCGACGTGGTCGCTGCGGCCCGCGACGACATCGCCATCACCGCCTCCCGGAACGAGCCCGGGGAGTCCGCGATGATCGGCCTGCACGGCTCGATGACCCCGGTCGAGCAGTTCGTGCCGCTGCTCGAACTCCGCGCCTGAGTCGGACCGTTGACCTGTCTGCGCCCGAAACCCCTTGACGTGAAAGGCCTTTGCTCCACCCATGGCTGAACTGGTGTTCTTCTCGGGCACGATGGACTGCGGCAAGTCGACGCTGGCACTGCAGATGGACCACAACCACACCGCGCGCGGTCGCCAGGGCGTCATCCTGACCCGCAACGACCGTGCGGGTGCGGCGACCATCTCCAGCCGCCTGGGTCTGCGCGCCGAGGCGGTCGAGGTGACGGACGACTTCGACTTCCATGCGCACGTGGTGCAGCGGCTCTCGGCGGGCGGCCGGGTGGACTACCTGATCTGCGACGAGGCGCAGTTCTTCGCCACCGAGCAGGTCGACCAACTGGCCCGGGTGGTGGACGAGCTGGGCATCGACGTCTTCACCTTCGGCATCGCCACCGACTTCCGCACCCGGCTGTTCCCGGGTTCGCAGCGGCTCATCGAGCTGGCCGACCGGGTGGAGGTTCTCCAGGTCGAGGCCCTGTGCTGGTGCGGCGCGCGGGCGACCCACAACGCCCGGACGGTCGGCGGGGTGATGGTGGTCGAGGGCGCCCAGGTGGTGATCGGCGACATCTCGGTGAAGGAGGACGAGGTCGGCTACGAGGTGCTGTGCCGTCGGCACCACCGCCGCCGGTTGACCGCCGCGACCGCCCGGGCGTCGGTGCTCTCCCCGGACGTGCTGCCCTTCGAGGACCAGCCGCACCTCTGAAGCCGCACTTCTGAAGCCGCACCGCCGCACCACCGACTGCGTACCACCGTCCCGCCGCACCGCTAAGGGCTGACCTCCAGGACGGAGAAGTGCCCGCCCTGCGGGTCGGCCAGCCGGGCGGCCCGGCCGCGGACGGTCTCGTGCGGTTCGACCAGGACGCGGCCGCCGAGCTCGACGGTGTGACGAGCGGTCAGGGCCACATCGCGGACGGCGAAGTGGGTGCGCCAGCGCGGCGGGTGGCCGCGCAGGTCGGCGCGGTGGCGGATGCCCGCGACCGGGCGCCCGCGCACCAGCAGCGCGGACTCGCCCTCGGCGGCCCGGACCGGGCGGTCGAGCACGGCGGCGTAGAAGACCGCGGCGCCGTCCGCGTCCGGGGTGAGCAGCTCGGCCCAGGCGGGGCCGCCCGGTTTCGTCCCGGCCTCCCGGCCGAGGTGCTCCTCGCCCTGCCAGAGGCCGAAGACGGCGCCGGAGACGTCCGAGGCGATCGCCATCCGCCCGGCGCGCTCGGCCTGCAGCGGCCCGACGGCGACGGTGCCGCCGCACTCGCGCACCAGCTGGGTGGTGCGGTCGGCGTCGTCCACGGCGAAGTAGGTGGTCCACTGCACCGGGAAGCCGGTGGCGGTGGAGACACCCAGGCCTGCGACGGGCTCCCCGTCGAGCTCGGCCCGGACGTACGCGCCGAGTTGGCCCGGCCCGGGGGTGTACGTCCAGCCGAGCAGTTCGCCGTAGAAGGCGCGGGCGCCGGGCAGGTCGTCGGTCAGCAGGCTGACCCAGCAGGGCGTGCCCTGGGCCAGTCGGAGTTCCACCGCGGGCAATGCGGGCCTCCTCGTGGGTGCTTGACGCACGGAGATCCTCGCGTGCGAGGGTGATGCTTCCACTCTGGCGCGCGCCCAACCCTCGGGCCGCGCGGAAAATCCGGCAAAGAGCGCACAAAGAGCCGTGGTTCGGGCGTGTTGCGCGACAATGACCGGCATGACCATCCACAACGACGGTTCCCCGCTGATCTCCGCGGCCGAGCTGCGGGAGGCGCTCGCCTCCGCGCGCCCGCCGGTGCTGCTGGACGTGCGCTACCAACTGGTCGGTGCCGCACCGGGCGGCCCGACCGCGGCCGAGGAGTACCGGGCGGGGCACCTGCCCGGTGCCCACTTCGTCGAGCTGGACCGGGATCTCGCGGCCCCGCCCGGCGCCCCCGGTCGGGGCGGACGCCACCCGCTGCCGGACGTGGAGGAGTTCGGCGCCGCGATGCGCGGCTTCGGGGTGAGCGCCGGTCGCCCGGTCGTGGTGTACGACGGTGCGGCGTCGATGGCCGCGGCCCGGGCCTGGTGGCTGCTGCGCTGGGCGGGGCACCGGGAGGTCCGGGTGCTGGACGGCGGCTTCGCGGCCTGGCAGGCGGCCGGGCTGCCGGTGACGGCGGAGCCGCCGGAGCCGGTGGAGGGCGACTTCAAGCCCGCGCCGGGCCGGCTGCCGACGGTGGACGCGGACGGGGCCGCGGCCTGGGCGCGCGACGGTCTGCTGCTGGACGCCCGGTCGGGGGAGCGCTACCGGGGCGAGACCGAGCCGGTGGACCCGCGGGCCGGGCACATCCCGGGCGCGGTGTCGGCGCCGACCACCGAGAACGTGCGCCCGGACGGGCGGTTCCGCCCGGCGGCCGAACTGGCGGCGCGGTTCCGGGCGCTGGGCGCGGGAGAGCGGAAGACCGCGGTGTACTGCGGCTCGGGCGTGACGGCGGCGCACCAGATCCTGGCGCTGGAGGTGGCGGGCCTGGACGCCACGCTGTACCCGGGCTCGTGGAGCGAGTGGTCGAGCGACGGGGACCGCCCGGTGGCGGTGACCGACCAGCCCGGCTGATCCGGACAGGACACGTCGAAGGGGCGGGAGGCCAGGCCTCCCGCCCCTTCGACGTGCCAGGTCGGTGCTACTCCTGCTTCTTGCGCCGACTGCCGAAGACGATCTCGTCCCAGCTGGGCACGGTCGCCCGGCGGCCGGGCCGGACGCCGTCCGCCTCGGCCTGCCGGTCGGTGGTGCCCACCAGGCGCTCGCGGTGCGGGGCGACGGCGCGCGGCATCAGGATGTCGGCGTACGCCGATCCCGCGCCGACCGCCGGGGCGGCGGCCGCGGCCGGCTCCTCGCTCTCCTCGGCGACCTCGGCGGGCACCGGTTCGATCGGGGCGGGGCCGCCGACGGCGAGGTCGCCGCGGAACGCGGGGACCACGTCGAGCAGGCTGGTCAGCGAGTCCCGGGTTTCGGCGGTGGCCTCCCGCGCCTCCCGGGCCTCCCGAACCTCGCGGGCCGACATGATGCGGTCGGCGGCGGGCCGGTCGATCATCGGGCGGGGCGGCCGGTCCTGGGGGAGCCGGGCGATCCGCGGGATGAACGGGAAGACCGAGTCCTCCTCGCGCTCGACGGATTCGCCGATCAGCGCGCGGGCCTCGTCGTCGTTGGGCTGGACCAGGCGCCGGGGCGGGTCGTACGTCCAGGACGCGCTGCGGCCCTCGCCATCGGCCCGGTAGGCGAGGATGACCTCCCAGGTGCCGTCGTCACGCCGCCAGGAGTCCCAGCGCTCGGTGTCCTTCTCGGCGCCGCGCAGCGTGAGCCGCTCGGCCACGGCGTCGCCGAGCTGGGGCCCGGGGGACTCGCCGTTGCGGCGGATGGCGGTCTTGCGGGCGCGCTCGGCCATGAAGGCGCGCTCGGCGAGGACCGGCCCCTCGAAGCGGCGGACGCGGTCGACGGAGATCCCGGCGGCCTGGGCGACCTCCTCGGCGGAGGCACCGGCTCGTATCCGCGCCTGGATGTCACGGGGCCGCAGATGGCTCTCGACCTCGATCTCGATCTGGCCGAGGCGCGGCCGGTCGCCACGGATGGCGGCGCGCAGCCGCTCGTCGATGGGAAGGGTGTACTCCGTGCTGTCGGCAGCCTTGAGCACCAGCCGTGTGCCGTCGTTGCTGACGGCCACAACCCGCAGTTCGGGCACGGTTACCTCCCGGGTGGTGCCTGCCGACGTCACCTGCGTCGCTGCTCCCGTACTGAGTGTGGCCTGCCCGCTCGCGACTGGCCACAACCTTGCTGAGTTCCCCGGCGTGTCGGGCGTCCGCCCGGGCACACCACTGTGGCACGGTTGCCTTTTTGCCACGTCATCCGTCGACGTCGCGCCTGGGTGTCCCGGCCGTCCTCGCACGCGCAGTGATCGCGACGATCCGGGACCGGCGTCGCCGTGCGTGCCCGCCCCGTGGCTCTTCGTCAGGCTGCCGGTGTAGGCACAGTCGACAAGTCGACCCAAGGCTCGGGCTTTACGAACAGTACTCCATTCGTGGCATCCGAAGGGGCGGCTCGCCGCTCAAGTCTCCCGCGATTCACGGGAATCTCAAGAGCGCGCACCCCCAATGGCGGACTGCCACCGGATGAACGGTGATCATCTTCACACAATCCGGGAGCGGAGAACCGCATTTTCGCCCCTTGTGTCCTTCTTTGGGCAAGATGGAGTGACTTGTTCGAAGAACAGTCGTACGGACCGAGGGATGTCGATGTCGGAGCTGAGCCCCGCCGAGGAGGGCGCCAAGGAGGACCGCAAGCGGATCGACCTGAGTGTGGCTCAGGTCGTGGCGAGTGCGCTGGCCACGGTGGTGGGTGCGCTGCTCGCCTCCGAACTCGGGGTCTACGGCACGATCATGGGCGCCGCCGTGGTGAGTGTCGGGGCGACCACCGGCGGCGCGGTGTTCCAGCACGTGTTCAGACGGACCGGTGAACAGCTGCGCGGGGCGGTGGACCGTGGGCCGGGCCGAACCGTCAACACGCTGCGGCAGGTGCCGCTCGAGCCGGACCGTTCTGCGGGGCGTCCGGCGGGGCGTCCACTGGAACAGCCGGCGGAGCAGCCGGCCGGGCCGTCGGTGATCACCGCGGAGTGGAACGAGCCCCAGGTGGTGCGGGCGCGCCGGCGGTGGAGCTGGCGGACCTACGCGGCGGTGTCCGGGCTGGTGTTCCTGCTGGCGATGACGCCGATCGTGGCGTTCGAGCTCGCCACCGGTCAGCCGGTGTCGGCGACGGTGAAGGGCCAGTCCGGCGACGGGACGTCCTTCGGCGGCACGGTGACCTCCAAGGACTCGACGCGGCGGGACGACCCGGCGGACCGGCAGCCCTCCGGTGGCGGCGGGCAGGGCTCGCAGACCGCACCCTCGGGCGGGGCCTCGGCTCCGGACACGACCCGGCCGAGCCGGGAGCCCAGCGCCACCCCGAGCACCACCCCCAGCGGCGGCACCGGCGGCAGCGCCTCGCCCTCGGCCGGTCCGAGCGCCAGCCCCTCGGCCGGCTCCTCCCCGTCGGCGGGCGGTGGCGGGAAGCCCACCGGTGGGACCACGCCGCAGCCGCCCGCACCGACCGACGCCCCGGCGAACGCGACGGTGGCCCCGCCGCCGTCCGGCGGGACGCCCGCGAACTGATCGCCGGTTGACGCCCTCAGGCCCCCAGCACCCGTCGCAGGTAGTCGTTGCCGAAGACACGCTGGGGGTCGACCTCGTCGCGCAGCGCGGTGAAGTCCCCGAAGTGCGGGTAGACGCCGGCCAGGTACTCGGCGTCGCGGGTGTGCAGCTTGCCCCAGTGGGGGCGGCCCTGATGGGCGGTCATCAGCTGCTCGACCCCGGTGAAGTAGCCCTGGTCGGCGGTGCCCCGGTAGAGGTGGACGGCGATGTAGGCGGTGTCGCGGCCGGAGGCGGTGGAGAGCCAGAGGTCGTCGGCGGGGGCGAAGCGCACCTCGACCGGGAAGCTGACCCTCCAGCCGGAGCGTTCGACCAGGGCCTTCAGTTCGCGCAGCACCCCGGCGA
The DNA here is from genome assembly GCF_055569215.1 of Kitasatospora sp. NPDC029312. Lineage (NCBI taxonomy): Bacteria > Bacillati > Actinomycetota > Actinomycetes > Kitasatosporales > Streptomycetaceae > Kitasatospora > Kitasatospora sp. NPDC029312. The sequence goes on from NZ_JBVHXY010000024.1 coordinate 102,846, forward strand.
CGGCCGCACGCGGGACGGCGTACTCCATCTCCACGAAGCGGACCTTGCGCGGGCTGGTGAACACCCGGTACGCCGTGTCGGTGTAGCTGCGCTCGGACCAGGCGCGGCTGGCCAGGGCGGCGATCGAGGGGATGGCGCCGGGGAAGCGGCGGCCGATTCGGCAGGCGGCCTCCCAGACGGTGTTGGAGAGGAAGTCGTCCTCCAGCCACTCCTTGAACCGGGGCAGCGGGGCGGCCGGCCCCAGGCTGCGGTTGTTGCGCTTGGTGGAGCACCGGTCGGTGTGCGGGAACCAGTAGAACTCGAAGTGCTCGTTGACGGCGGTGAGGTCGTCGAGGCGCTCCAGCACCTCGTCGAAGGTCATCGGCTGCTCGTGGGCGGTGAGCAGGAAGGCCGGTTCGACGCCGAAGGTGAGTGCGGTGATGACGCCGAGCGCGCCGAGGCCGAGCCGGGCGCCCTGGAAGAGCCGGGGGTTCTCGGTGGGGGAGCAGCGTTGGACGGTGCCGTCGGCGAGGACGATCTCCAGCGCGCGGATCTGGGCGGCGAGCGATCCGGAGTCCCGGCCGGTGCCGTGGGTGCCGGTGCTGGTGGCGCCCGCGACGGTCTGGACCTCGATGTCGCCCATGTTGGTGAGCGAGAGGCCCTCGGCGGCGAGGATCCGGTTGAGGCGGTTCAGCGGCAGGCCGGACTCGACGGTGATGGTGCCGGCCGTGCGGTCGATCTCGCGGACGGCGGTGAGCGCGTGCGGGCGGACGAGCAGGCCGTCGCCGGCCGAGGCGATCGCGGTGAAGGAGTGGCCGGAGCCAACGGCCTTGACGGTGCGGCCCTGCTCGGCGGCGCGCAGGATCTCCTTGGCCAGTTCCTCCGCGGTGCCGGGCGTGGCGGTCCGGGCCGGGAGGGCGCTCTGGTTCCCGGCCCAGTTGGTCCACCGGGCGGGGGTCGCGGTACTGGCCTGGGGCATGCGCTGCCTCCTGCTCCGTGGCCGAACGGATCGGCGCGGTCCGGATCGGCCCGCCGACGGAACCCCGGAGGCAGGCCCTACCCGCGGGTAGGGCCACGGGTAGGGCGAGAGTAGTCAGTTCACCGTTCGACGTCTACGGGTCGTGCGGCCGCTTCGGCGGCCTCCTCGGCGGCGAGTCCGGCCCGCAGGCGGCCCAGTCCGGCGAGCGCGGTGACCACGCCGAGCACGCCGGCGGTCAGCGGTACCCAGTAGCCGGCGGCGGCGCCGGAGGCGTCGACCACCCAGCCGCCGGCGGAGGAGCCGAAGGCGACGCCGATGGCCAGTCCGGTGGTGGTCCAGGCCATGCCCTCGGTGAGCTGGGCGGCCGGGACGAGCCGCTCGACGAGGGCCATCGCGGAGATCAGCGTGGGGGAGATGGCGAGGCCGGCGAGGAGCAGGGCGGCGCCGGCGCCGAGCAGCCCGCCGAGGCCGTGCACGGTCGAGGCGACGATCAGGACGGGGATCATGCTGAGCGCCATCATCACGACGCCGACGAAGAACCGGGTGGACAGCGCGCCCTTGGGCTTGAGCGCGCCGTAGACCATGCCGGCCAGGCCGGAGCCGAGCGCCCAGACGGCGAGGACGGTGCCGGCCAGGCCCTCGTGGCCCTGGGCCTTGGAGAAGGCGACGGTGACGATCTCGACCGAGCCGAAGATCGCGCCGGTGGCGATGAAGGTGAGCACCAGGACGACCAGGCCGCCGTTGACGATGGCGCTGCCGCCGCCGCGGGTCGCGGCCGGATGGACCGGGGGTTCGGTGCGGCGCTGGGCGGTGAACAGGAGGATGCCGACCGCGAGGGCGACGACGGCGGCGATCACCCCGGACTCGGGGAGGACGTTGGTGGCGAGGATGACGGCGAGGATCGGCCCGACCATGAAGCAGAACTCGTCGACCACCGCCTCGAAGGAGTACGCGGTGTGCAGCTTGGCGGCGTCGTCGCGGTACAGGTGGGCCCAGCGGGCGCGGACCATGGCGCCGGCACTGGGCATCACGCCCATGCCGACGGCGAACAGGAACAGCGTCCAGGAAGGGGCGCCGAAGTGCGCGCAGAGCAGGAGTCCGATGGCGGCGGCGACCGCGAGCGCGGCGGAGGGGAGGGCGACGCGGCGCTGCCCGTAGCGGTCGACCAGCCAGGACACCGCCGGTCCGAGTGCCCCGGCGGCGATCGCCAGCGTCGCCGAGACCGCGCCCGCGACCCCGAACGACCCCCGCTGCTCGGAGAGCATCGTCACGATGCCGATGCCGGTCATCGATATCGGCAGCCGGGCGATGAACCCGGTGGAGGAGAAGGCCAGGGTGCCGGGGGAGGCGAATATTCGGCGGTAGCTGGACAGCACGGGAGCTCCGGACGGAAGGGGTAAGGAACCAGGGGGGCGAACACAGCTTACGTACGTTGGCAAACGGTATTTTCCGGGCACCTGCGCGGCCCCGGCGCCGGGCCCCGGCCCCTCAGTGGCAGGATCGGTGCCATGTCCGACGCGCGCAAACCCGCTCCCTCCGGCGCCGCCCCGTACGACGCCCTGCTGCTGCTCTCCTTCGGCGGGCCCGAGGCCCCCGAGGACGTCGTCCCGTTCCTGGAGAACGTCACCCGCGGCCGCGGCATCCCCAAGGAACGCCTGAAGGAGGTGGGCAAGCACTACTTCATGTTCGGCGGCGTCAGCCCGATCAACGCCCAGAACCGCGAGCTGCTCGCCGCCCTGCGCAAGGACTTCGCCGAACACGGCCTGGACCTGCCGGTCTACTGGGGCAACCGGAACTGGGCGCCCTACCTGGTCGACACCCTGCGGGAGATGGCCGCCGACGGCCACCACCGGATCGCCGTGCTGGCCACCAGCGCCTACGCCGGCTACTCGGGCTGCCGCCAGTACCGCGAGAACCTGGCCGACGCGCTCGCCACCCTCGCCGAGGAGGGCCGCCCGGCACTGACCGTCGACAAGCTGCGGCACTTCTACAACCACCCGGGCTTCGTCGAGCCGATGATCGACGCCACCCTGGCCGCCCTGGAGCAGCTTCCCGCGACCGTCCGCCCCGGCGCCCGACTGGCGTTCACCACCCACTCCATCCCCGACGCGATGGCCGAGACCTCCGGCGCCCCGGACGACCCGGCCCGCGGCACCCCCGGCGGCGCCTACGTCGCCCAGCACCTGGACGTGGCCGGGCTGATCGCCGCGGCCGTCGCCGAGCGCACCGGCGTGGCCGACCGGCCGTGGCAGCTGGTGTTCCAGAGCCGCAGCGGCGCCCCGCACATCCCGTGGCTGGAACCCGACATCTGCGACCACCTGGAGGCCCAGCACGCCGATGGCGCGCTGGCCGTGGTGATGGTGCCGATCGGCTTCGTCTCGGACCACATGGAGGTCAAGTACGACCTCGACACCGAGGCCGTCGCCACGGCCGCCGAGCTCGGCCTGCCGGTGGCCCGGGCCGCCACCGTCGGCGTCGACCCGCGATTCACCGCCGCCGTGCGCGAGCTGGTCCTGGAACGGGCCGCCACCGAACGCGGCGAGCCCGTGGCCCGCTGCGCCCTGGGCGCCCTCGGCCCGAGCCACGACGTGTGCGCGGTCGCCTGCTGCCTCAACCCGCGCGCCCCCCGCCCGGCCGCCGCCGAGCGCTGACCCCTCACCGGAGGAGAATCCCGTGATCACCCCCGCCCAGCCCGACGACCGGCTCCTCGACGACCTGCTCGACGTCGCCCTGGACGCGGCCCGGCAGGCCGGCGCCCTGCTGCGCGACGGCCGCCCCGCGGACCTCGGGGTGGCCGGCACCAAGAGCAGCCCGGTCGACGTGGTCACCGAGATGGACCTCGCCTCCGAGAAGCTCGTCCTGGAGCTGATCGCCGACCGCCGCCCCGAGGACGGCTACCTCGGCGAGGAGGGCGCCGAGCGCCCCGGCACCAGCGGCGTGCGCTGGGTGGTCGACCCGCTCGACGGCACTGTCAACTACCTGTACGGGCTGCCCTCCTGGGCGGTCAGCGTGGCGGCCGAGCTGGATGGCCGGGCCGTCGTCGGGGTCGTCTTCGCGCCGGCCCGCGGCGAGCTGTTCCACGCCGTCCTCGGCCGCGGCGCGCGGCTCGACGGCCGTCCGATCGCCACCCGCCCGGCCCCGCCCTGGGGCCAGGCGCTGATCGGCACCGGCTTCAACTACGTCCAGTCGGTGCGGGTCCGCCAGGCCGAGGTGCTGCTCGCCCTGATGCCCGAGGTGCGGGACGTCCGCCGGGCCGGGGCGGCCGCGGTGGACCTGTGCGACGTGGCCGCCGGGCGGCTGGACGGCTACTACGAGCGCGGCCTCGCCCCCTGGGACCGCGCGGCCGGCTGCCTGATCACCACCGAGGCCGGCGCCCTGGTCGGCGGCCGCCCCGGGCAGGGCCCGGACGGCGAGCTGACCGTGGCCGCCGCGCCCGGCGTGTACGAGCCCCTGCAGGAGCGGCTGGCCGCACTGCGCGCCTGGGCGGACTGACCGGCCACCCGCCGGGGCCCCGGACGCGAAGACCCTCCGGACATGCGAAGAGCCCTGGCACACGGGCGGCGCCAGGGCTTGGGTTTTCGCACGGCCCCCGTAGGGCCGCAGGTACCGGAGGACCGGCGACGGGTCAGGCGGCGGTGCGGTGGCGGTCCAGCACGGTGTCCACACCGTGCTCGGCGGCCAGACGACGCAGGTCGTCCAGCTCGGACTGCTCCACCTCGGCGAGGAACTCGTCCCCGGCCTCGATCGCGCGGTGCAGGTCCTGCTCGGCGTTGGCTATGCGCTGCAGGATTCCGGCCTTGAAGGCGTCCATACGGGCCCCCTTACTGTGTCGGACGTGCACGGTCGTACGTTCTCCGCCCCGAGGAGGTCCAGCCAGCGAAAGCGTCCGGGCCGGCAGGTGGTGGATCTCCGGTCGGGCGCGGAGACGGCCTGCGGCCGCTCCCGGTGACGTCCCAGCCCCAGGGCCGGCGCGGATGAACGCACGGCGGGTGGGTGCGATCAGCCATCGGCCAGATCGCGGGTGTGCAGCTGTCCTCCCCGCCGGGAGACCGGGGAAACCTCGGACCGGAAGAAATTTGCCGGTGTCACAGTCCAAACGGAGCGTTCCCGGTGCGAACGGTCACCGTCGCGGGATCGCTCGCGGGTCATTCGCGGGTCGCTCCGGGCTCATTCGCGGGTCGCTCGCGGGGTCACGACCCTTGCCCTCACGGCAGCTTATCGCTGCTTTACCGCAGGACCAGGCAGGATGGAGGCACCGTCGGAGCCGTGCGTCCGCTTCCGGGGCCGGCCTGGAGAAGGGACTACGACCGTGCGGGTTCTCGTCGTCGAGGACGAGCAGCTGCTTGCCGAGGCCGTCGCGACCGGCCTGCGCCGCGAGGCGATGGCCGTCGACGTGGTGTACGACGGGGAGGCCGCGCTCCAGCGCATCGCGGTCAACGACTACGACGTGGTCGTCCTGGACCGCGACCTGCCGCTGGTGCACGGCGACGACGTGTGCCGCAAGGTGGTCGAACAGGGCCTGGCCACCCGCGTCATCATGCTGACCGCCTCCGGCGACATCAGCGACCGGGTCGAGGGCCTGGAGATCGGCGCGGACGACTACCTTCCCAAGCCGTTCGCCTTCAGCGAACTCGTCGCCCGCGTCCGGGCCCTCGGCCGCCGCGCCACCATCCCGCTGCCACCGGTGCTCGAGCGGGCCGGAATCTCGCTCGACCCCGGCCGCCGCGAGGTGATCCGCGAGGGACGCACCGTCCAGCTCGCCCCCAAGGAGTTCGCCGTCCTGGAGGTGCTGATGCGGGCCGGCGGCGCCGTCGTCTCCGCCGAGCAGCTGCTGGAGAAGGCCTGGGACGAGCACACCGACCCGTTCACCAACGTGGTGCGCGTCACCGTGATGACGCTGCGCCGCAAGCTCGGCGACCCGCCGGTGATCGTCACCGTGCCAGGTTCCGGCTACCGGATCTGACCCGGGCAGTTCGCCCCCGAGGACTCCCCGCAAACCCGCGCCCGCCCGAAGCGGACGCCCCGAGAGGACCATCATGACCACCCCGCCCCCGGCCGGCGGGCCCTCCGGCGCGCCCGCCGGCGGCCCGCGTGCCGTACCGCCCAAGCCCGTGCACCCGCCGCGCCAGGGCCGCCCGAACCAGCACGAGACCTACGTCCCCGGGGACGGCCTGCTCGCCTGGCTGCCTTTCCGCCCGACCATCCGGATGCGGCTCACCCTGCTCTACGGCGGGATGTTCCTAATGGCCGGCGTGGTCCTGCTGCTGGTGATGTACTTCTTCGTCCAGCAGGCGCTCCAGGAGGTCGGCCAGCCGCACCTGGTGCTCAACGGCCAGGGCATCCAGGTCAAGACGCCGGACGGCTTCACCATCACCAGCCAGTCCGCCTTGGACCAGTGGCTGAACGACAACAAGTCCATCCAGGCCGCCGCGGCACTCAACACCCTGCTGCGCAAGCTGCTCACCGTGCTGGTCTGCCTCGCCGTGATCGCCTTCGCGGCCGGCTACGCGATGGCCGGCCGGGTGCTGCGCCCGCTCGGCCGGATCACCCGCACCGCCCGCGACGTTGCCTCCTCCGACCTGCACCGCCGGATCGAACTGGACGGCCCGGACGACGAGCTCAAGGAACTCGCCGACACCTTCGACGACATGCTGGACCGGCTGGACCGCTCCTTCGACTCCCAGCGCCGCTTCGTCGCCAACGCCTCGCACGAGCTGCGCACCCCGCTGGCGATCAACCGCACCCTGCTGGAGGTCCAGCTCTCCGACCCGGCCGCCTCGCCAGACCTCCAGCAGCTCGGCAAGACCCTGCTGGCCACCAACGAGCGCAGCGAGCAGCTGGTCGAGGGCCTGCTGCTGCTCGCCCGCAGCGAGAACGAGCTGACCGACCGCCGGCCGGTGGAGCTGTCCGAGGTGGCCACCCGGGCACTGGAGCAGACCAGGGGCGAGGCCGACAAGCGCGAGGTGGAGCTGCGCTCGAAGCTCGATCCGGCCGTGGTCGCGGGCAACGGCGTGCTGCTGGAGCGGCTCGCGCTCAACCTGCTGCAGAACGCCGTCCGCTACAACACCCCGGGCGGCTGGGTCGAGCTGGCCACCGCCGCGGTGCCGGGCGGCGGCGAGCTGGTGGTCTCCAACACCGGCCCGGTGGTGCCCGGGTACGAGCTGGAGCACATCTTCGAGCCGTTCCGCCGGGTCAAGGGCGCGGACCGCACCCGCAGCGACAAGGGGGTCGGGCTGGGCCTGTCCATCGTCCGCTCGGTGGTGCGCGCCCACGGCGGCACCGTGGAGGCCACGCCGCGGGCCGGGGGCGGCCTCACCATGCGGGTGCGCATTCCCACGCCGTAGCGGGCCCGCGCGCCGCTGTGGCGCCCTTGCCGGGCCCCTGGAGCGCCGCCGGGTGCCCTCCGGGGGTGCGCGTTCCGTGGGCGACCCTTTCCCGCCGCTCCCGTCGGGCCTGTCAAGACGACATAAGGCCTGGCGGGGGCGGCTTGTCATTTCCACCCCGGGCAACTTACGGTGTCGTAACCTACGCAACCGTAAGTGCGCCCGTCGGTGCGCCCCGCCGACGGCTCCGTACGACGTCTGCCCGCCCAACGCGCCCGTCCCGCGCGTGCCCGTCCCCCAGGAGCAAGACCGTGACCATCGCCCCTGTGCAGAGCAGCACCTCGCTCGGATCGAGCGGCTGGACCGACACGCGGCTGATCCTCGCCCTCGAGGAGGTCGTGGAGAAGGAGCTCGACCGCCACCTGGGCGTCGCCAAGGAGTGGATGCCGCACGAGTTCGTCCCGTGGAGCCAGGGCCGGGACTTCGACGGCGTGCTGGGCGGCGAGGCCTGGAGTCTCGAACAGTCCCAGGTGACCCCGCTCGGCCGGGTGTCGCTGGTGGTGAACCTGCTGACCGAGGACAACCTCCCCAGCTACCACCACGAGATCGCGACCATGTTCGGCCGCGAGGGCGCCTGGGGCACCTGGGTGCACCGCTGGACCGCCGAGGAGGGCCGGCACGGCATAGCCATTCGCGACTTCCTGCTCGCCACCCGGGCCGTCGACCCGGTGGAGCTGGAGCGGGCCCGGATGAACCACATGTCCGAGGGCTTCGAGTCCGACAACGCGCACAGCATGCTGCACTCGGTCGCCTACGTGGCCTTCCAGGAGCTGGCCACCCGCATCTCGCACCGCAACACCGGCCGCCACGCCGGGGACCCGCTGTGTGAGCAGCTGCTGGCGAAGATCGCCAACGACGAGAACCTGCACATGGTCTTCTACCGGAACCTGCTGAAGGCCGCCCTGGAGATCGCCCCCGACCAGGCCATGCGCGCCATCGCCGACGTGGTCACCAACTTCCGGATGCCCGGCCACGGCATCCCCGGCTTCGAGCGCGCCGCCGCCCAGATCGCCCTCGGCGGGGTGTACAACCTGCGCATCCACCACGACGACGTGCTGCAGCCGGTGCTGCGCAAGCTGCGCGTGATGGAGATCGACGGCCTCGGTCCGGAGGGCATGGTCGCCCAGAACGAGCTGGGCGTGTTCCTGGACGGGCTGGACGCGCAGGCGCGCAAGTTCGAGGAGCGCCAGGCGGCGATCCTGGCACGCCGGGCGGCCAACCGCAGCGCCGGCTAGCACCTGCGGCAGGCCGTTGCCGAAAGGTCGGAGTGGGTGGATTTTCCGTAATTTGCCCGGAAGATTCTGAACGTGACCAAGCTCACACCGTGTCGCTCCAGGGTGTCGGGCAACGCCGGAGAGTGATCACCCGGTCGGGGGTGCCGATCGCGCTCCGTGACCGGAATCCGGCCTGCGGGCGGACCGCAGGATTGGACGGTGTCCCTGGTGGGCAAGGGATTCGGCGGACAGCAGGACGGGCTTCGCTCACGGAGCGTCGCGGGTCGGCAGGGCTCGCGACGGGTCGGAGATGGCCCAGCGTGAGGCCTTCCGCCCCCTGCGGGATCACCCCAACGGAGCCCTGGCTGAGTGTCGATTGAGTAACAGGGCTTGAAGTAAGGCAAAATCTCCGCCTCGGGTCGGGCACAAGACCGACCTCCCATGCGTTACGTGCGCTGGAGATACCGCACACACCGCACAAACCCGGAGGGGGAGAGCGAACAATGGCAACGGACTACGACACCCCACGCAAGACTGACGACGAGCTCAACGAAGACAGCATCGAGGAACTCAAGGCCCGGCGGAACGACAAGGGCGGCAGCTCGGTCGACGTCGACGAGTTCGAGGCTGCCGAGGGCATGGAGCTCCCCGGTGCCGACCTCTCGGGCGAGGAGCTGGCGGTCCGCGTGCTGCCGAAGCAGGCCGACGAGTTCACCTGCATGAGCTGCTTCCTGGTCCACCACCGCAGTCAGCTGTACAGCGAGAAGAACGGCAACCCGATCTGCCGGGACTGCGGCGCCTGAGCGCCGTAGCGGACAGCGCCCGGTGCCCGCGGCTACCGCGGGACCGGCACAACGCCCCTTCCGGCCCCGGGCAGCGGGGCCGGACGGCAGGTCCGCGGCCCGTCCACAAGGACGGGACCTGGAGGACGGAGTCGTTCGGCGGCGCAAGGGCACCCAAGGCCCCGACCGGTACAGCACCGGCAAGCAGGGCGTCGACCAGGACAAAGTCGTAGGGACGGTCCCGCAGCAGCGGAACCGTCCCTCTCGGTTTTCCGGGCTTCGTGGTCCCGGGCCTCGTACTCCTGGGCCTCTCGGCTTCCCGGCCTCGCCGTGCCCGGGCGGGACGCCTACGTACGGGCGCCGCGCCGGGCCTCCTCCAGCGCGTCGGCCAGCTTCATCGGCGAGCGGGTCGACAGGTAGAGGTAGGGCGTCGGGTCGGCCGGGTCGTCGACCTCGACCCGCAGCGCGGTGGGGACGTAACTGCGCAGCAGCATGAAGGCGCGCGGGTCGGCCTTCGGGCCGCGCCAGGCGGTGGCCTCGGCGGGGCTCAGCGCGTGCGCGGCGCCCAGCGCCTCCACCGGGATCCGGGCCGGGCCCGCCACCAGCGAGCCCTGGACCACGCGGATCCGGGCCGAGCCGTAGCTGCTGATCGCCACCGCGCCGGCGGCGATGCCGACCACCAGGCCGATCAGCGCGGCCGGGCCACTGACCCGGATCAGGATCAGCGCGAGGGTGAGCCCGACTGCGACCGGGAGCAGCCACCAGGAGCGCGGCACGGTGAGGCGTTCGTCGTACATGCCGTCCATTGTGGGCGCCCTGATGCCCGGGACGGGACGCCACCCCCACGAAGGGCCTTGCTACCCCTGAGTAGGCTGGGTCGGCGTGACCGGTACGACGCCCCCCACCACCCCCACCGGACGGTCGGCGCCAGCCCTGCCGCCGGCCCCTTCGACCACCCCCACCACCCCGCCGCCGGACGCCGTGCTGCCGCCGCGCGCCCCCGAGGCGCCCGCCCCCGGCACCCGGCTCGGCTCCCACTACGAGCACTGCTTCGGATGCGGCCCGCAGCACCCCGGCGGCCTGCGGATCGACGCGGTCGCCGGCGAAGGGCTCGACGTCACCGCCGAGTTCACCGTCCGGGACGTCCACCAGGGCGGCCCCGGGCTGGCCCACGGCGGCGTGCTGACGACGGCGATGGACGAGACCCTCGGCACGCTCAACTGGCTGCTGCACGCCCCCGCGGTGACCGGCCGGCTGGAGACCGACTTCCTGCGCCCGGTGCCCGTCGACTCGCTGCTGCACCTGCGCGCCTGGATCACCGGCGTGCACGGCCGCAAGATCTACAGCGCCGCCGAGGCCCGGATCGGCGGCCCGGACGGACCGGTCGCCGTACGGGCTCAGGCGCTCTTCATCCAGGTGAAGCTGGAACACTTCACCACGCACGGTCGGTCCGAGGACATCGAGAAGGTCCTCGACGACCCGGATCTGATGAAGCGCGCACGAGCCTTTGAGGTGAACCCTTGAGCGAGACCCCCCGCCCGCCGCTGGACGTCCTGATCAGGCGCATCGACCCCGAGCTGCCGCTGCCCGCGTACGCGCAGCCCGGGGACGCCGGTGCCGATCTGCGCACCGCCGTCGACGCCGAACTGGCCCCCGGCGAGCGGGCGGTGCTCCCGACCGGCATCGCCATCGCACTCCCGGACGGCTACGCGGCCTTCGTCCACCCCCGCTCCGGGCTCGCAGCTCGTTGCGGAGTTGCCCTCGTGAACGCCCCGGGGACGGTCGATGCCGGGTACCGTGGAGAGATCAAGGTGATCGTCGTCAATCTGGACCCGCGCGAGGGGGTCAGCTTCCGCCGAGGGGACCGGATCGCCCAGCTGGTCATCCAGCAGGTCGAGAAGGCCCGCTTCCACGAGGTGGCCGAGCTGCCTGGGTCGGCACGTGCCGAGGGTGGGTTCGGGTCGACCGGTGGCCACGCCGCGGTCTAGCATTCCCGCGGCCTCGCAGGAAGCCGAGCAGGTATTCGCATCGGTCTTGGACCGGGAAGGACAGTGACCGTGTTCCGTCGTCGCCAGAAGAGCGAGGACGCTGTCGAGCAGCTCGCCGACGACGCCATCAGCGCCGACGAGACGGCCGATGACGTCGAAGGTTCCGCCGAGAGCGAGAACGTGACCGAACTGGATCCGGCCGACCGGGTCGGCCTGCCGCCGGCCCCGCGGCCGGACGGTCCGTGGGACCACTCGGAGCTCGAGAACCCCGAGGAGGGCCGGGTCGACCTCGGGGGCCTGTTGGTCCCCGGTGTCGAGGGCATGGAGCTGCGCGTCGAGGTCGCCGGTGACGCGATCGTCGCCGCCACCCTCGTCCTCGGCAACAGCGCCATCCAGCTCCAGGCCTTCGCGGCCCCGAAGTCGGAGGGCATCTGGGGCGAGGTCCGGGAGGAGATCGCCAACGGCATCACCTCCCAGGGCGGCATCGTGGACGAGGAGGAGGGCCCGCTCGGCTGGCACCTCCGTGCCCAGGTCCCGGTGCAGCTCCCGGACGGCACCCAGGGTGTGCAGCTGGTGCGCTTCGTCGGCTGCGACGGCCCGCGCTGGTTCCTGCGCGGTGTGATCTCGGGCCAGGCCGCCGTGCAGCCGGAGATGGCCGGAATCCTCGAGCAGGTCTTCCGCCAGACCGTGGTCGTGCGCGGTGAGAGCCCGATGGCGCCCCGCGACCCGATCGTGCTGAAGCTCCCCGAGGACGCCCAGATGGTCGCCGACGGTGGTGGGGCTGCTGCCGCCGCCGGCGAGGGCGAGAACCGCTTCGGCGGCACCGCACTCGACCCGTTCGCGCGCGGCCCGGAGATCACCGAGGTCCGCTGATCGCGTCGGCTGGTCACGTCGGCATCGCCTCCGCCCGGGAGCCCGGGTGGAGGCGATTTGCATGTGGCGGGTCCGTCCCCGTACAGTTCCGGAGTCGCCGCGGGAGACCGGGGTGGCAAGGCGGAAAGCGAATCCGATGAATGAAACTCCGGAAAACGGAGCGGAAAACATCTGATAAGCTGGAAACACGAAAGAACGAAGCGCCCGGAGGGCCCGCTGGAAGGCGGCTCGAAGGAAGTGTCCGTTCCTTGAGAACTCAACAGCGTGCCAAAAGTCAACGCCAGATATGTTGACATCCCCGGCCTCGATCGTCTGATCGGGGTTGG
>NZ_JBVHXY010000025.1:0-89798 GCF_055569215.1 Kitasatospora sp. NPDC029312
CCGCTACGAGAAGACCGCCACCGTCTTCCAGGCCGGCCTCCACATCGCGGGGATCTTCATCTGGTCCGCCCGCTGATCCAAAAGAAAGGACCTAGGCCTGTCCAGCCGAGCTCCCGGTCAGTACAGCCCGTTGAGCTCTCCGAAGCCGAGCGCCCCGTCGAGCTCCGTCAGCGTCCCGGCGTCGAGCAGTTCGACGGCGGCGCGGCGGGCCGCCGTGTACGCGAGCTGGGCGAGGCCCGTGCCGACGCTGATTCGCCGCACCCCCGTGGCGGCGAGTTCGGTGACGGTCGGGCCACCCGCGGCGGCCATGACGTTCACCGGCAGCGGGGTCCGCTTGCACAGCTCGGCGAGGGCGTCGAGGTCCAGGAGTCCGGGGACGAACAGGCCGTCCGCGCCCGCTTCGGCGTAGGCCGCGGCCCGGACCAGCACGTCGTCCAGCCCGCCCAGCCCGAACAGGAACACGTCGGTGCGGGCGTTGACCAGCAGCTCGGGCAGGCCGGCGGTGACCGCCGCGGTCCGGGCCGCGCGCAGCCGTTCGGCCTGCTCGGCCACCGTGAACAGCGGCCCGCCGACGGCCGTCGAGTCCTCCAGGTTGACCCCGGCCGCGCCCACCCCGACCAGCCCGGCCACGGTGGCCGCCACATCGGAGGGCAGCGGCCCGTACCCGCCCTCGGCGTCGATGGTGACCGGCAGGTCCACCGCCGCGACGACCCGATGGGCCGTCTCGACCGCCGTCGCCCGGTCCATCCGCTGGCCGTCACCGAGGCCGAGCGACCACGAGGCGCCGCCGCTGGTGGTGGCGATCGCCTGCGCGCCGGCCGAGGCGATCACCGCGGCGCTGCCGGCGTCCCATGCATTGGGCAGGACGAGCACGCCCTCCTCGACGAGCCCGCGCAGTCGCAGTGCCCGCTCGCGGGCCCGGGTGGTGGTGGACATGAGGGGCACCGGCTTTCGTACGGATCGGTGGGGACGCAGGCATCCTGCGCTCACCGCCGGGCGGGTCACCAGTGTTTAAGCTGGGGCCGAATCTTCCGAAGGGGGCCGCGCATGCGGACGGAACTCCACTTCTCGGCCCAGGACTTGGCGCTGACCAGGTTCGCCGTCAGCCCGATGCAGGAGGTGGTGACCAGCCTGCGGGCCCTCGCGCACTCGCCCGCTCCCGCGCTGCACCGCCGCTGGGCCGGGCAGGTGCGCGAGCGGCTGGCCGCCTCCGGGCTGGACTGGGGGCGGCTGGCCGCGATGGTCCCGCCCGACGGCCACCTGCCGGACTTCCTCAACCCGACTCCGGCCGGCTTCTCCCCCACGCTCGCCGAGGAGCTCGCCGCGATCACCGCGACCGGCGCGGGGCAGGTCCGGGCCGACCTCGACATCCTGGCCGGCGAGGCGGGCGGGCGGCTGCCGGCCTGCCTGGAGCCGCTCCACCGGGACCCGGCCGCCCGGCTGCCCGGGCTGGCCGCCGAGATCGCGGCGTACTGGGAGCTGGCGCTCGCCCCGTACTGGGCGCGGATCCGCGCGCTGCTGGCCGCGGACGTCTTCCACCGCTCCCGCCAGGCCGCCGAGCACGGCACCGCCCGGATGCTGGACGAGCTGCACGAGACGGTCCGCTGGGACGGCACCGCCCTGCGGCTGGAGCGCCGGCACTGCGCCGTGACCCGGCTGAACGCCGGAGCCGGGCTGCTGCTCCTGCCGTCGGCCTTCGCCTGGCCCCGGGTGCTCACCCGGGTGCTGCCGCCGGACCCGCCGCAGCTGATGTACCCGGCGCGCGGCACGGCCACCCTGTGGGAGGACCGCTCCGACACCTCTGCGCGCACCGACGCGCTGGCCGCCGTACTCGGCCGCTCCCGGGCCCGGCTGCTGGCCGAGCTGGACTCCCCCGCCTCGACCACCGAGCTGGCCCGCCGCACCGGGCTGTCCGCGGCCGCCGTCTCCCAGCACCTCAGCGCCCTGCGCACGGCGGGCCTGACCAGCGCGCACCGGGCCGGGCACACCGTCCTCTCCGCCCGTACGGCGGTGGGCGACTCGCTGTTCGACCCCGACGGGCAGGCGTTCGACGCCCCGGTGCCCGCCGGGCGCCCGGCCCGATGATCCGCCGGTGCACCCGTGATCCGCCGGTACGAATGGCCCCGCACGGCGCACCCGGATACACCCCCTCCTCATATGATCGGAGCGACATGCGCCATGCTTGGTGATGCAGAACACTGAACGGAACTTGCGCCGGACGGCGGCCCACCGCCGGACGGCCGAGAAGGAGGAAGCACGTGGACGACGTTCTGCGGCGCGCCGCACTCTTCGCGGCACTCGACGACGAACAGGCCGGCGAGCTGCGCGCTTCCATGACCGAGGTCACCCTCGCCCGTGGTGAGTCGCTGTTCCACGAGGGCGACCCGGGCGACCGGCTGTACGTCGTCGCGGAGGGCAAGGTCAAGCTGCACCGTGCCTCCCCGGACGGCCGCGAGAACATGCTGGCCGTGCTCGGCCCCAGCGAGATGATCGGCGAGCTGTCGCTGTTCGACCCGGGCCCGCGCACCGCCACCGCCAGCGCGCTGACCGAGGTCAAGCTGCTGGGTCTCGGCCACGGCGACCTGCAGCCCTGGCTGCACGCCCGCCCCGAGGTCTCCATCGCGCTGCTGCGGGCCATCGCCCGCCGACTGCGCCGGACCAACGACGTGATGTCCGACCTGGTCTTCTCCGACGTGCCCGGCCGCGTCGCCAAGGCCCTGCTGGACCTCTCCCGCCGCTTCGGCGTGCAGTCCGAGGAGGGCATCCACGTCGCCCACGACCTCACCCAGGAGGAGCTGGCCCAGCTGGTCGGCGCCTCCCGCGAGACGGTCAACAAGGCGCTCGCCGACTTCGCCGGCCGCGGCTGGCTGAAGCTGGAGGCGCGCGCGGTGGTCCTGCTCGACGTCGAGCGGCTGTCGCGCCGCTCGCGCTGACGCTCCGAGCACCGCGAAGGCCCGTCCGGTCCGGACGGGCCTTCGTGTCGTTCCGGCCCGGATCAGTCCTGTCCCGGGATGAGCCCGTGCTCCTCCAGGTACTCCAGCTGGGCCCGCACCGAGAGCTCGGCGGCCGGCCAGAGCGCCCGGTCGACGTCGGCGTAGACCCGGGCGACCACGTCGGCGGCCGTCCGGCAGCCCGCCTCCACCGCGGTTTCCACCTGGGCGAGCCGGGTGGCGCGGTGCGCCAGGTAGTAGTCGACGGCGCCGAGCGCGTCCGCGAGCACCGGGCCGTGGCCGGGCAGCACCGTCCGTACGCCGTGGTGGGAGGCCATCGTGTGCAGGCGGCGCAGCGAGTCCAGGTAGTCGCCGAGCCGGCCGTCGGGGTGGGCGACCATCGTGGTGCCGCGGCCGAGCACGGTGTCACCGGTGAGGATCGCGCCGTCGTCCGGCAGGTGGAAGGTCAGCGAGTCCGAGGTGTGCCCGGGGGTGGCGACCACCCGGAGGTCGAGGCCGCCGACGTCGAGGCGCTGACCGCCGACCAGGCCCTCCGAGCCGAGCCGGCGCGCCGGGTCCAGGGCCCGCACCTCGGTGCCGGTCAGCTCGGCGAAGCGGGCCGCGCCCTCGGAGTGGTCGGCGTGGCCGTGGGTGAGCAGGGTGAGCGCGATCCGCTTGCCCCGCTCCTCGGCGAGCTCGACCACCCGCCGCAGGTGCTCCTCGTGCAGCGGACCGGGGTCGATCACCACCGCGAGGTCCGAGCCGGGTTCGGAGAGCAACCAGGTGTTGGTGCCGTCCAGCGTCATCGGCGACGGGTTCGGCGCCAGCACGCACAGCGCTCGTGGGGTGGCCTCACCGCCGGTCGCGGCGGCGGGGTCACCCGGCAGGAGTCCGCTCACCGGCCGCGCTCGCCGTCACGGTGCAGGGCCCGCAGCGGCAGGGCCCGGACGAGGGCGCGCTGGGCGACCTCGACGAACGGGACCTGGCTGTCGCAGCCGGTGGAGCGGGGGATCAGTCGGCGGGCGGGCAGCTCGGGGGCCGTCCGGCGAGCCACGTCGTCGTGGTCCATCGGGTGTCGGTCCTTTCTCGTCGGCGTCTCTCGTGCGGTCGGGAGTCCCGGAGCCCCCGGCTATCGGGAATTCCGGAGTCCTCGGCCATCAGGAGTCCCGGAGTCCTCTCGGCAGTCGGCGATCCCGGTGTCCTCGGCCATCGGGTCGGAACGGTCAGGAGGCCTCCGGCCGGGGCTCCCCGACCGGTGGTTCCACGGGGAACTCCCCGTCGATGGTCAGCTCGTCATACCCGGGCCAGCGGACCGTCATCCGGTCGCCCCGGACCTCGGCCCGGCCCAGCACCGGCGCCAGCACCCGGTCGGCGGCCGCGGCCACCGCCTCCGCGGCGGTCCGCACCGGCGACAACTCGCGCAGCACCGTCACGGTGGGCGGCAGCATGCCGAACCGGCCCTCCTGGTACCCCCGAACCGCCTCGGTCGGCGTCAACCAGGCGACCCGGTCGGCCTCGCCGACCTCCAGGGCCGCGAGCTGGCCGGCCGGCAGGGCGGCGACGAAGAACCAGGTGTCGTAGCGCCGTTCCTCGAACTCCGGGGTGATCCAGCGGGCCCAGCCGCCCAGCAGGTCGCTGCGCAGCACCAGGCCGTGGTCGCGGAGGAACTCGGCGAAGGACAGCTCGTGCGCCTCCATCGCGGCCCGCTCGGCGGACCAGTCGCGCGGCGCGGCGACGCCGTCGGCGTCCGGGCCGGCCAGCAGCACGCCGGCCTCCTCGAAGGTCTCGCGCACCGCCGCGCAGACCACTGCCCGCGCCGTCCGGGCGTCCACCCCGAGCCGCCGCGCCCACGCCTCCGGCGTCGGACCCGCCCAGCCCGTCTCGACCTCGGCGTCCCGCGGGTCCACCCCGCCGCCCGGGTAGGCGTACATCCCGCCCGCGAAGGCCATCGAGGTGCGTCGGCGCAGCAGGTAGGCCTCCGGCCCGGCGGCGGAGTCGCGCAGCAGTACGACGGTCGCGGCGAGCCTGGGCACCGGCGGGGTCAGCGCGCCGGAGTCGACCGCCCGGATCCGGGCGGGCCAGCCGGGCGGCATCGGGAGCGTCGTTGCTCGATGGTCCATGCCCGGATGCTAAGCGCACGAAGGCGGGGTTGGACAGGCCCAACCCCGCCTCCGGGACCGCATTCGACGGGGTCGGAAAGTTCCGGCCCCGCCTCCGTGACCGCAATCAGTCGTTCTTGACGCGCACCTGGAGCTCGACCTCGACCGGGGCGTCCAGCGGCAGCACCGCGACACCGACCGCGCTGCGGGCGTGCACACCCGCGTCGCCCAGCACCTTGCCGAGCAGCTCGCTGGCGCCGTTGATCACACCGGGCTGGCCGGTGAAGTCGGCGGCGGAGGCGACGAAGCCAACGACCTTCACGACCCGCTCGATCCGGTCCAGGTCGCCGATCACCGACTTGACGGCGGCCAGCGCGTTCAGGGCGCAGATCTGCGCGAGCTCCTTCGCCTCCTCCGGGGACACCTCGGCACCGACCTTGCCGGTGCTCGGCAGCTTGCCGTCGACGACCGGCAGCTGGCCGGAGGTGAACACGAACTCGCCCGACCGCACGGCCGGCACGTAGGCAGCGACCGGGGCGGCCACCGGCGGCAGGCTCAGGCCCAGCTCCGCGAGCTTCGACTCGACGGTGTTCACGCGTTCTTCTCCCGCTTGAAGTAGGCCACCAACTGCTCCGGGTTGGGGCCGGGCACGACCTGGACGAGCTCCCAGCCGTCCTCGCCGAAGTTGTCCAGGATCTGCTTGGTGGCGTGCACGAGCAGGGGCGCCGTCATGTATTCCCACTTGGTCATGGCCAGACTCTAGACGAGCCGTCCCGGCGACCGCCGCCGCCCGGCGACCGGCGTGTGAGGTGGAGCACAAAGGGGGCATGATTCAGTCCCGGCACCCCAGGTGCTCCGGGCATCGGACGCGCTCCCTGGTTACCCTCGCGAGAGGCACCCTCGTGAGGGACACCCCCGTCGGTGGGGGCACCCTCGTCACAGGGGCATCCTCCGCGGAGGGGACGCCCGTAGGACGGAGACGGACGGAGACGGAGCGTGGCACGCACCCCCGACCAGGCGGCCCGGCGCGACCCCGACTGGGAGGGTGTCCGGCTGCACGTGGTCAGCGGCAAGGGCGGCACCGGGAAGACCACGCTGGCCGCCGCGCTGGCGCTGGCGCTGGCCGCCGAGGGCGGGCGGGTGCTGCTGATCGAGGTCGAGGGGCGGCAGGGCATCGCCGAGCTGTTCGGCATCGCCGCCCTGCCGTACGAGGAACGCCGGATCGCCTCCGTCGCCCGCCCCCAGCTCGGGCTGGCCGCCGGGCGGGGCGCGCCCGGCGAGGTCTTCGCGCTGGCCATCGACACCGAGCAGGCGCTGCTCGAGTACCTGGAGATGTTCTACAAGCTCGGCCGGGCCGGCAAGGCGCTGCAGAAGGTCGGCTTCGTCGACTTCGCCACCACCATCGCCCCCGGCGTCCGGGACGTGCTGCTCACCGGCAAGGCCTGCGAAGCGGCCCGCCGCAAGGGCCCGGACGGCCGGCGCCGGTACGACGCGGTGGTCATGGACGCCCCGCCGACCGGGCGGATCACCCGGTTCCTGAACGTCAACTCCGAGGTCGCCGGGCTGGCCCGGATCGGCCCGATACACACCCAGGCGCAGGCCGTGATGCGGGTGCTGAGGTCGCCGGAGACCGCCGTGCACCTGGTCACCCTGCTGGAGGAGATGCCGGTGCAGGAGACGGTCGACGGCATCGCGGAGCTGCGGGAGGCGAAGCTCCCGGTGGGCGGGGTGATGGTCAACATGGTCCGGCCGCCGCTGCTGGACGCGGCGGCGGTGTCGGCGGTGGACGGGGACCACCGGGAGGACGTCGCGGTGGCCCTCGGCGAGGCCGGGCTGGGCGGCCGCTCACGCAAGGCGGAGACGGTCCGGGCGGCCGTGGACCCGCTGATCGGCCCGCTGCTGGAACAGGCCCGCGAGCACGCCGAGCGGGTCGAGCTCGAGCGCGAGCAGCGCGCCGACCTCCAGCAGCTGCGGCTCCCGACGTACGAACTCCCCCTGCTCGGCGAGGGCGTGGACCTCGGCGGGCTGTACCGGCTGGCGGGCGAACTGAAGCGGCAGGGGGCGGCGTGACGAACCCATCGGACGGCGTGCGCGGTACCGGAAGGCGGCTCGGAATGGACGAGCTGATCGACAACCCCAAGACCAGGATCATCGTCTGCTGCGGCTCCGGCGGCGTCGGCAAGACCACCACCGCGGCGGCGATCGGCCTGCGGGCCGCCGAGCGCGGCCGCAAGGTCGTGGTGCTGACCATCGACCCGGCCCGGCGGCTGGCCCAGTCGATGGGCCTGACCGAACTCGACAACACCCCCCGGGTGGTCAAGGGCGTCACCGGTGATGGGGAGCTCCAGGCCATGATGCTCGACATGAAGCGGACCTTCGACGAAGTCGTGCTGGCCCACGCCGACCCCGAGCGGGCCCGGACGATCATGGCGAACCCGTTCTACCAGTCCCTGTCGGCCGGCTTCGCGGGCACCCAGGAGTACATGGCGATGGAGAAGCTCGGTCAGCTGCGCTCCGCCGAGGAGTGGGACCTGATCGTCGTGGACACCCCGCCGTCCCGCTCGGCGCTGGACTTCCTGGACGCGCCCAACCGGCTCGGGTCCTTCCTGGACGGCCGGGTGATCCGCATCCTGACCGCACCCGCCAAGGTCGGCGGCCGCAGCGCGATGAAGTTCCTCAACGCCGGAATGGGCCTGCTCACCGGCACCCTGGGCAGGATCTTCGGTGCCCAGCTGCTCACCGACGTGCAGACCTTCGTCACCGCGATGGACTCGATGTTCGGCGGCTTCCGCGAGCGCGCGGACCGCACCTACCAGCTGCTCAAGGCGCCGGGCACCGCCTTCCTGGTGGTGGCCGCGCCGGAGCGGGACGCGCTGCGCGAGGCCGCCTACTTCGTGGACCGGCTCGCCGCGGACCGGATGCCGCTGGCCGGTCTGGTGCTCAATCGGGTGCACAGCACGGGCGCGCCGCAGCTCACCGCGGAACGGGCGCTGGCGGCCGCCGAGGCCCTGGAGGAGAACGGCTCGGAGCACTCGTCGCCCGAGGCGGAGCTGCTCGCGGCCGGGTTGCTGCGGCTGCACGCCGAGCGGATGCAGATCATGGGGCGGGAGCGCCGCACCCGCGACCGCTTCGTGTCGGTGTACCCCGACGTCCCGATCGTGGAGGTCCCGGCGCTGCCGGGCGACGTGCACGACCTGGACGGGCTGCGCGCCATCGGGGACCGGCTGAGCGGCGCGGCGTAGACACCTCAGCCCGTCCGGGCGTGGGTTTCAGGCCGCCCGGGCGTGGGCCTCAGCCCGCCTGGGCGTAGTCCGTCAGTATCACGCCGGTCGCGAGGGACTCCTCGTACTCGGTGCGGGCCGTCTCCAGCAGCCTGCGCCACGAGATGACCGTCGGGCGACGGCGCAGCAGCGCCCGCCGCTCGCGCTCCGTCATCCCGCCCCACACCCCGAACTCCACCCGGTTGTCCAGGGCGTCCGCGAGGCATTCCGTACGGACGGGGCAACCGCTGCACACCGCCTTCGCGCGGTTCTGCGCCGCCCCCTGGACGAACAGTTCGTCCGGATCACTCGTGCGGCAGGCGGCCTGCGCACTCCAGTCGTCAACCCAGCCCATGCCGGCGCCGTCCTCTCCCGTATTCGAGGCTCCCCCACGGCGGCAACGGCATATTCACCGTTGCCAGTTGAGGACGTTACGGAAGAACGACAGCGCGCAACAGCCCCTTCGGGCTCAATCTCGAATGACCCGATCGGACTATGGGTATCGGTCATCTCACTCGTTGGAGTGATCGCAGGTCGCAAGCCTTGCCACGTTCGGCGGATCCACTCTCGCCGCAGGCACCGTCACGGAGCGCTACCACCCACCCGGACACGGCGCGCCACAGCCGCCTCAAAACCCGGTCGATAGCGGGCAATTCGGGCAACTCTCCGCACTCACAAGAGTGAACGATGTTGACGCACCGAAGCTGTCGCAAGCTTGTGACAAGCCTAGGCGAACACCTGCCCCTATGTGCGGGAATCGGCGACGTAGGGTTCTCCTCATGGCACCGAAGCGCCCACAGGCATCCCAGCCCCCAGGCAACGCCGGAGCTCCGCGCCGCAAGAGCAGCGGATCACCGTTCGACCACGTCGGCAACGGCGTGAAGTTCCTGGGCGTCAGCGTGCTCTCCGGAGTCCTGCTGGCAGGCCTCGCCCTGCCCGCCGTCGGCGCCATGGGGCTGACCGCCAAGGACACGGCGGAGAGCTTCGACAACATCCCCGACGACTTCAGGACCCCGCCGCTCACCCAGGCCACCCAGATCTTCGACGCCAAGGGCGGCCTGATCGCCAAGGTCTACGAGCGCGACCGCACCGTCCTGAGCGCCGACCAGATGTCCCCGTACATGCGGCAGGCCCAGGTCGACATCGAGGACGCCCGCTTCTACGAGCACGGCGCCGTCGACCTCAAGGGCGTGCTGCGCGCGCTCAGCAAGAACGCGGAGAGCGGCACCGCCTCCCAGGGCGCCTCCACGCTCACCCAGCAGTACGTGAAGAACGTCAACGTGGAGAAGGCCGGCGACGACCAGGCGGCCGTCCTGGAGGCCCAGCGCAAGACCCTGGGCCGCAAGATCCAGGAGCTCAAGGTCGCGATCAAGCTGGAGGAGGACCTGACCAAGGACCAGATCCTCACCAACTACCTCAACATCACCTTCTACGGCCACCAGGCCTACGGGGTCGAGTCCGCGTCCCAGCGCTACTTCAGCAAGAGCAACAAGGACCTCACCATCGCGGAGGCCGCCACCCTCGCCGGGATAGTGCAGAACCCGTCGTCCTACGACCCGGTGCGCTACCCCGACAACACGCTCAAGCGCCGCAACGTCGTGATCGACAAGATGCTCGAGAACAAGCACATCACCGCCGACCAGGCGAAGGAGGCGAAGGCAGCCCCGCTGGGCCTGAAGTACAAGGACCCGCAGAACGGCTGCATCACCGCCCAGGCCGGCATGGGCTTCTTCTGCGACTACGTGCGCCACGTGGTCAAGCAGGACCCGGCGTTCGGCAAGTCCGCCGAGGAGCGCAAGAAGCTCTGGGACACCGGCGGTCTGAACATCTACACCACGCTGGACCCGGACAAGCAGGCCGCCGCCCAGAACGCCGTCACCAAGAACGTCAACGTGACGGACCAGGTGTCGGCCGCGGCGACCATGATGGAGCCGGGCACCGGCAAGATCCTCGCCATGGCCCAGACCCGCCCGTACGGCCTGGACCCGAACAAGAACCAGACCGTCGTCAACCTGAACGTCGACGCCGCGATGGGCGGCGGCAACGGCTTCCAGACCGGTTCGACCTTCAAGCCGATCCTCGCCGCGGCGGCGCTGGAGGCGGGCATGTCGAACACCCAGTCGTTCCCGTCCCAGAACAAGATCGAGTACCCCCAGATGTCCACCTGCTCGGGCACCTGGAAGAACACCGACAAGCCCAAGGCCACGGTGAAGAACGAGCAGGACAGCGAGGTCGGGCCGTACGAGCTCAAGGAGGCCATGGCCCGCTCCGTCAACACCTACTTCGTGCAGATGGAGCAGCAGGTCGGCCTCTGCGCGATGAAGCAGATGGCGAACAAGCTGGGCATCACCCAGTCCGCGAAGGGCGACCCGTTCCAGGAGGTCCCCTCGATGGTCCTCGGCACCATGGAGCTCTCCCCGCTGACCATGGCGAACGTCTACGCGACCTTCGCCGCCCGCGGCAAGTACTGCACCCCGATCGCGATCAACAAGATCACCACGGTGGACGGCAAGGACATCAAGGTCCCGCAGTCCCAGTGCAGCCAGGCCTTCTCCGAGCAGACCGCGGACTCGCTCAACACCGTCCTGCTCAACGTGACCGAGAAGGGCACCGCGGCTGCGCTCGGCCTGGACGACGGCCGCAAGATCGCCGGCAAGACCGGCACCACCGACGAGAAGAAGGCCGCCTGGTTCGACGGCTACACCCCGTCGCTGGCCACCGCGGTCTGGCTCGGCGGCCCGGCCGGCGGCGTCAAGATGAAGAACATCAACATCGGTGGCAAGCACTTCGACGACGTCTTCGGCGCCACCGGCCCCGGCCCGATCTGGCAGATGGCGATGAACCAGGCGCTCAGGGGCACCCCGCTGGAGCCGATCCAGACCACCAACATCCCGGACCCGCAGCCGGCCACGCCCCCGGCGAACACCGCCCCGCCGGCCGACCCCAACACCCAGCCGCAGCAGCCGGCCGGGAACCCGCCGCCGCCCCCGGCCAACGGCAACCCCGGTGGGGTGATAGGAGGCGGGTTCACCTTCCCGCCCGGCTTCATCGGCGGGGGCGGCAACGGCGGCGGCAACGGCGGCAAGCACGGCGGCGGCAACGGCTGACGGGCCGTCGGCGGTGCGGCGCGGGTGACCGCGTCGCACACCGCGGCGGAGCAGCGCGACGGAGAGCCGCGACGGAGCACCGCAACGGCCGAGGAAGACGACGGCCGAGCACCGCAGCAGGACAGGGCGAAGGGGCGCCCCCGGTGATTCCGGGGGCGCCCCTTCGCGGTGCTGCAGTGTGCGGTGCCGGGTCAGGCCAGGGCGGCCTTCACGGCGGCGGCCACCCGGCCGCCCTCGGCCAGGCCCTCCACCTTCGGCTTGACCAGCTTCATCACGGCGCCCATCGCCTGCGGCCCGCTCGCCCCGCTCTCGGCCACGGCGGCGGCCACGATCGCGGCCAGCTCCTCGTCGGAGAGCTGCTTGGGCAGGTACCCGGCTAGCACCTCGCCCTCGGCACGCTCGCGCTCGGCCTGCTCGGGCCGGTCACCCTTGTCGAAGGCCTCGGACGCCTCGCGGCGCTTCTTGGCCTCGCGGGTGATCACCTTCAGCACCTCGGCGTCGGACAGCTCGCGCTTCTCCTTGCCCGCCACCTCCTCGGCGGTGACGGCGGCCAGCGTGAGCCGGATGGTGGACGAGCGCAGCTCGTCCCGGTCCTTGATGGCAGCCGTGAGGTCCTCCTGCAGCTGCTCCTTGAGCGTGGTCATGGGCACGAGTCTCCCACCTGCGGGGTTCGGTCGCTTGCCATTAACCGCGCCCGGCCATCAACCGCGCCCGGCCATCAACCGCGCCCGCCGCGGCTGGGCTGCCGCGCCCGACCGCGCAACGCAACGCTGCGTAACTCCTTATCCTGGTTACATGACCGATGGCGAGCACGAGCCGGCGACCGGCCTGGTCCTCACCACGCCCGGCGGCGCCCGGTTCCACTTCGACCCGGGCGCCCTCTGCCTCGAACTGCTCCCCACCGGCGGCCCCGGCGATCACGCCCGGTACGAGGTGCTGCACCGCCCGTCCGACCTCGCCGACTGGCTCCGCCGGTCCCGGCTGCGCCTGCCCGCCGACGCCGTACGGATCTCCGCCGAGCAGCTCACCGCCGCCCGCATCCTCCGCGACGCCCTGTGGCGCCTGGCCACCGCCCGCGCCCGGGGCCGGGCCGGAACCGCCGAGGACCACGCCGTGCTCAACCGGGCCGCCGCCCACCCGCCGCTCGTCCCGCAGATCAGCCCCGACGGCTCCCCGGCCGCCCCGCTGCCCGCCGACGGGGCGCAGCTGGTCTCCACCCTCGCCCGCGACGCGATCGCCCTGCTCACCGGCCCGCACGGGGACCGGATCCGCGAGTGCGGGGCATCCGACTGCCAACTGCTGTTCGTCGACACCTCGCGGCCCGGGCGGCGGCGCTGGTGCTCGATGGAACGCTGCGGCAACCGCCACAAGGTCCGGGCCCTACGCGCCCGGCGGGACTCCGCGGAACCGGCGCGGGCGCCGGCCCCGTCCCCTGATCCGTCCCCCCGTCCGGCCCCGGACCCGTACCCGCACGGGGCCACCGGACGTTCACCAGCTGATCCACCGTCTGAGAGCATGGGCTGATGCGACCGCTGTACTCCGTTCCCCTCGGCGTTGCCGCCGCCGGCGCCGCCTGCCTCGCCTACTCCGTCGGGTACGAGGTGCGCGCCTTCCGCCTCCGCCGAGTCGAGGTCCCCGTCCTCCCGCACGGCGCCAAGCCCGTCCGGGTCCTGCAAGTGTCCGACATCCACATGGTGAACGGACAGGGCAAGAAGCAGCGCTGGCTGAAGAGCCTGGCCGGCCTGCGCCCCGACCTGGTGGTCAACACCGGCGACAACCTCTCCGACCCCCTCGGTGTCCCGGCCACCCTCGACGCGCTCGGGCCGCTCATGGAGTTCCCCGGCGTCTACGTCTTCGGGTCCAACGACTACTACGGCCCGGCCCGCAAGAACCCGGCCCGCTACCTCCAGGCCATGCGCAGCGGCGCCCACGGGATGAACAACCCCGACGGCACCGCCCGCCGCGGCATCACCGGCGCCGTCCACAACCCGTGGGAGAAGCTCCGCGACGGCTTCGACGCGGCCGGCTGGCTCGACCTCACCAACACCCGCGGCCGCCTCACCGTCTCCGGCCTCGACCTGGAGTTCACCGGACTCGACGACCCGCACATCCGCCGCGACCGCTACTCCGAGGTCTCCGGCGGCCCCTCCGCCGACGCCGACCTCTCGCTCGCCGTCGTCCACGCGCCCTACCTGCGCGTCCTCGACGCCTTCACCGCCGACCGCTACCCGCTGATCCTGGCCGGCCACACCCACGGCGGCCAGCTCTGCATCCCCTTCTACGGCGCCCTGGTCACCAACTGCGACCTCGACACCCGCCGGGTCAAGGGACTCTCCACCCACCAGGCCGGCGGCCACCGCTCCTACCTCCACGTCTCGGCCGGCTGCGGCACCAACCGCTACACCCCGGTCCGCTTCGCCTGCCCCCCCGAGGCCACCCTCCTCACCCTCACCCCGGCCCCCCGCTGACCAGCACCGGACGCCCGCCCGAAACCGGATTTCGTGTCTCGGCGAGCGTCCGGTAGAGTTCTACTCGTTGCGACGGAGACGGAGCGACAAACCGCAGGACCGGGGTGTGGCGCAGCTTGGTAGCGCGCTTCGTTCGGGACGAAGAGGCCGTGGGTTCAAATCCCGCCACCCCGACCCAGTGCAGAGGGCCCATCGGAGAGATCCGATGGGCCCTCTGGCGTTTCCGCACATATGAGGAGCCGTCGGCCCGGCCGAAGCCCGCCCGGGCGGCCCGGTGCGCGAGCCGCCGTGCAACGGCCGAGGCCGGGGTGTCCGGCGAGGTGACGGGCCGTCCGTTCCGGGGTCGGACGTCCCGTTCGGCGGGGTGGTCAGAGGACGGCTGCGAGGTCGGTTCGGGAGGTGATGCCGAGCTTGGGGTAGGCCTTGTAGAGGTGGTGGGCGACGGTGCGGGGGCTCAGGAAGAGTTGGGCGGCGATGTCGCGGTTGGTGAGGCCCTGGGCGGCCAGGCGGGCGATCTGGAGTTCCTGAGGGGTCAGGGGGCTGAGGGGCGCCGGCGGGCCGAGGGGGGTGTCGGGGGCGGGAGTGCCGGTGGCGGAGAGTTCGGTGCGGGCGCGGGCGGACCAGGGGTGGGCGGCGAGACGGTCGAAGGTCTCCAGGGCGAAGTGGAGGTGGGGGCGGGCGTCGGTGCGCCGGCGGCTTCGGCGGAGCCACTCGCCGTAGAGGAGGGCGGTGCGGGCGTGTTCGAAGGGCCGGTCAGTGGTGGCGTGGAGGTCGAGGGCGGCGCGGTAGGCGGGTTCGGCGAGTTCGTCGGGGCCGAGGAGGGCCTGGCAGCGCAGGCGTAGCGCTTCGGCCCAGGAGCGGTCGGCGGCGGCGGTCCAACGGGCGAACCGTTCGTAGGGTTCGGCGGCGCGGTCCGGGGTGCCGAGGCGGACGGCGGCCTCGACCAGGTCCGGGACGGCCCGGGTCGCGCAGACGTGGTGGCGGTGGGAGCCGGTGGCGAGGGCCTGGAGGCGGTCCGCGGCGCCGGCGGCGCGGCCCTGGCCGAGGTCGAGCAGGGCGAGTGCCCACAGGGCCCAGGGGCGGCCGGCGGCGGGGGCGGCGGTCTGCGGGCCGGTGGTGGCGAGGGCGGTGGCGGCCAGTTCGGTGCAGCGCTCGCCGCGGCCGTCCAGGGCCGCCAGGTGGGCGAGCAGTGCGCTGAGTTGGCTGACCCACTGGTGCTGTCCGGTGTCCCGGGCGAGGGCGAGCGCCTCGGTGGCGGTCACTTCGGCGTCGGCGTGGCGGCCGTGGAACAGCTCGGCCTCGGCGAGGAAGAACTGCAGGGTGGGCATCACCCCGACGGTGCCCTTGGCACGGGCCTCGGCGACCAGTTCGCCGCCGAGTTCGACCGTCTCGTCGTCGCGGCCGAGGACGAGCGTGGCGCCGCAGAGCTGGACGAGGTCGACCGGGGTCTCGGCGCCGGCCCTGCGGGCGGCCGCGGCGGTCTCGCGGACGGGCGGCGGCGTCCGGACGGACCGGCCGAGGGCGGGGAGGACGGCGGCGGGCAGGTGGCGGGCGAGCGGGGCCAGCGGGTCGTCGTCGGCCAGCGGGAGGGCGGCGAGCCGGTCGAGCACGGCGACCACCGCGTCCTCGCCCGCGTACCAGGCGGCGTGGAAGGCCTGGAAGAGCATCCGGGCGGCGTGCGGGCGCTCGATGCCGGTGCCGGCGGCGTCGAGCAGCAGCCGGTGCGCCGTCGGGTAGGAGCCGCGCCAGAAGTGCGCGGTGGCCCGGACCTGGTCCAGCAGGGCGTGCGCGAGGACGCTGTCGGTGCGGCCGCCGGCCTCGTCCGCGAGCGCCTCGGCCCGGACCAACTCGCCTTCCTCGGTGGCGGCTTCGGCCGCCAGGACGAGCCGGCGGGTGGCACCGTCGCGGTCCGGGGTGAGCCGGGCGGCGCGCTCGTACGCGGCGGCACCGCCCCGGCCGCCGCGGCGCTCGGCGCGGACGGCGGTGCGTTCCAGCGCGTCGGCGAGGGCGGCGTCGGGCGCGGTGGCGGCCAGGGCGAGGTGCCAGGTGCGGCCGTCGCCCTCCGGGAGTACCTCGGCGATGGCGCGGTGGACGGTCAGCCGCTGGTGGTGCGGGGCGCGCTGCAGGATCGCGGAGCGCAGCAGCGGGTGCCGGAAGGCGATCCGGCGGTCGGCGGTGACCGCCACCAGGCCCGACTGCTCCGCGGGGGTGAGGTGTTCGGCGCCGACGCCGAGCGCGGCCGCGGCGGGCAGCACGACGTCCAGCTCGCCGCTCTCCTCGGCGGCGGCGACCAGCAGCAGCGTCTGGGTGGCCGACGGCAGGCCGGTGACCTGGCCGTGGAAGGCGATCAGCAGCCGGCTGGTCAGCGGCAGGCCACCGACGGCGTGCGCCTGCGGCCCGGCGTCGACCGGGAGTTCGGTGAGGGCGAGCGGGTTCCCGGCGGCCTCGGTGAGCAACCGGTCGCGGACGGCGGCGGGCAGGTCGGGGCCGGCCCGGTCGGCCAGCAGCCGGGTGGCGTCGGCCTCGGCGAGGCCGGCCACCGGCAGTTCGGGGAGTCCGAGGCGCCGCTCCGCCGAAGTGCCGCCCTCGGTGCGGGCGGCGAGCAGCAGGGCGACCCCTTCGGCCTGGAGTCGGCGGGCGGCCAGCAGCAGGGCGTCCAGGGAGGCCCGGTCCAGCCACTGCACGTCGTCGATCACGCACAACAACGGCTGCTCGGAGGCGAGTTCGGCGAGCAGCCCGAGGGTGGCGAGGCCGACCAGCAGCCGGTCCGCGGTGGCGGTCGAGGCGTCGCCGAGCCCGAACGCCGCCTCCAGGGCCCGCCGTTGCGGCCCCGGCAGGGCGTCCAGCCGGTCCAGTCCGGGGGCGAGCAGCAGGCTCAGTCCGGCGAAGGGCAGTTCGGCCTCGTACTCGACGCCCGCCGCCCGGATCGCCCGGAACCCGGCCCCGGCCCGGGCGACCGCGTCGTCCAGCAGTGCGGTCTTGCCGATCCCCGCCTCGCCGCGCAGCAGCAGCACGCCGCTGCGCCCTTCCCGTGCCGCCGCCAACAGTCGGTCCACGGCGGCCTGTTCGTGTTCCCTCCCGTACAGCATGCCCCCGACCCTACCCAGCCGGTCGTCGGCACCCCAGCGCGGAAGCTACGTACGGCCATGCCTATACGTGACCGATTCGGCCGCCGCGCCCCGTCCATACCTTGGTTGAGCAGCGGGAACGACCCGCCCGACCACCCACCGGAACACGGGAGACAGCCATGACCGAGATCACCGCCACCGCCCTCCAGCAGCTCGCCGAGCGCTACCTCGCGGTGTGGAACGAGAGCGACCCGGCGGCCCGCCGCAAGCTGATCGACGAGGTGTGGGCCGAGGACGGCCGCTACACCGACCCGCTGGCCGCCGTCGTCGGCCGGGACGCGATCGACGCACTGATCGGCGCCGCCCAGGCCCAGTTCCCGGGGCTCGAGTTCACCCTCGGGCCGGTGGACGCGCACCACGACATCGCCCGGTTCACCTGGAACCTCGGGCCGGCCGGCGCCGAGCCGGTGGTGATCGGCTTCGACGTGCTCACGGCCACCCCTGAGGGGCGGATCGGCGCCGTGTACGGCTTCCTGGACCGCGTCCCGGGCGCCTGAGCCGCGCCCGGGCCCCGGGCCCATCCGAGGGGCGCCGCCGAGTCACCGGACGGCGCCCCTCCCCGGCCCTGAGCCGGGGCCCCGGCCCCCGGGTCCCGCACGGCGAACCCGAGCACCCGAAACCCAGCCGCCGACGCCCGAGCCCCACCCCTCTTGAGGAGAGTCCGAGATGAGCACCTCCGTGGACGCCCGGCGGTCCGCCGCGGCCACGACGGCCACGCCGACCGCAAGAGCCGCGACGACCGCCATGGCCACAACGGCCCCCCGGGGCCTGCTGCCGGTCATCCTGACCGCCACCTTCATGACCGCCCTGGACATCTTCGTCGTCAACGTCGCCGTCCCCTCCCTGCAGGCCGACCTGGGCGCCGGCCCCGCCGCCGTTCAGTGGGTGATGGCCGGGTTCAGCCTGGCGCTGGCGGCCGGGCTGGTCACCGCCGGCCGGCTCGGCGACCGCTACGGCCGCCGCCGGGTGTTCGCGCTCGGCCTGGCCCTGTTCACCCTCGCCTCCGCGGCCTGCGGGCTCGCCCCCACCGCCGGCGCCCTGGTGGGTGCCCGGGTCGCCCAGGGGTTGGCCGCGGCGCTGATGGGTCCGCAGGTGCTGGCGATCCTGCGGACGGCCTTCAGCGGCGCGGCGCAGGCGCGGGCCTTCGCCCGGTACGGGCTGACCATGGGCGTCGGCGCGGTGTTCGGCCAGCTGATCGGCGGACTGCTGATCCGCGCGGACCTGCTCGGCCTCGGCTGGCGCAGCTGCTTCCTGATCAACCTGCCGATCGGCCTGGCCGCGCTCGCCCTGGTCCGCCGCTGCCTGCCGGAGTCTCGCGCTCCGCAGCGGCCGGGGCTGGACCCGGTCGGCGTGCTGCTGGTCACCCTCGGGCTGACCGCCCTGGTGTTGCCGCTGATCCAGGGCCCCGGGCTCGACTGGCCGCTGTGGACCGGGCTCTGCCTCACCGCCTCGCTCGTCCTGCTCGCCGGCTTCGCCGTCCACCTGCACCGCGCCACGCGCAGGTCCACCGCCCTGGGTACCACCGCCGGCACCGACAGCGCGGCGCCGCTGGTCGACACCCGGCTGTTCCGCAGCCGCGCCTTCAGCGCCGGGCTGCTCGCCCAACTCGCCTTCTGGCTCGGCCAGGCCTCGTTCTTCCTGGTGCTCGCCCTGCACCTGCAGCTCGGCCGCGGCCTGGACGCGCTGGGCGCCGGCCTGGTGTTCACCGCGATCGGCCTCGGCTACCTGATCACCTCCAACACCACCCACCGGGTCACCGCCCGCATCGGCGAACCGCGCACGGTCACCGTCGGCGGCCTGCTGATGGCCGTCGGGCTGGGCCTGCTCGCCCTCGCCGCCTACGGCGCGGCGGACGGCAGCGTCTGGTGGCTGGCGCCCGGGCTGTTCGTCGACGGCCTCGGGATGGGCCTGGTGATCGCCCCGATCACCACCGTCGCCCTGGCGGCCGTCGAGCCGGAGTTGGCCGGTTCGGCGGCCGGGGTGGTGTCCACCGTCCAGCAGGTCGGCGGCGCCGTCGGGGTCGCACTGATCGGCCTGGTCTACTACGGCGCGGGCGACGCGACGGCCGCCTTCGGCCGCAGCGTGACGGCGCTCGCGGTGCTGGAGCTGGTGCTCGTGGGTGTGGTCCGGCTGCTGCCGCGGATGCCCCGGCATCCGTAACCCGGCAGCCGGGCCCGGCGACACGGGGCGCCGGGCCCGGTGGCACCGGGAACGGGGCCGGTGGCACCGGGCGGGTGGGGCGATCCCCACCCGCCCGTTCCGTTCTCTCGCCCCGATCGGGTTGGATGGTCGGATGAGCGAGGAGAAGAGCGCCGTACCGGCGTGGGAGCAGCGGTTCAGGGCGGCACGGGTGTCGCTGCCCGACTGGGCCGAGGACGCGCCCGACCGAGCGCTGTACGTGTCCAACGCGACCGGCACCTACGAGGTCTACGCCTGGGACCGTGCCACCGGAACCCACCGCCAGGTCACCGACCGACCGAACGGCACCACCGACGCCGAGCTGTCCCCGGACGGCGCCTGGATCTGGTGGTTCGACGACCACGACGGCGACGAGTTCGGCGTCTGGCGCCGCCAGCCGTTCGCCGGCGGCCCCGACGAGGAGGCCGTGCCCGGCCTCGCCCCCTCCTACTCGGCCGGGCTGGCCCTCGGCCGCGACGGCACGGTGGTCGTCGGCCGTTCCACCGACGAGGACGGCACCACCCTGCACCTGCTCCGCCCGGGCGCCGCCGAGCCGGTCGAGATCTACCGGCACGAGGAGTACGGCGGCGTCGGCGACCTCAGTGACGACGGCACCCTGCTCGCCATCGACCACACCGAGCACGGCGACGCGATGCACTCGGCGCTCCGGGTGGTCCGCCTCGGCGGGGACGGCGTGGAGACCGTCGCCGAGCTGGACGAGGTGACCGGCCGGGACGAGCCGCGCGGCGTCGCCTGCCTGGGCTTCGCCCCGGTCGAGGGCGACACCCGCATGCTGGTCGCCCACCAGCGCACCGGCCGCTGCGAGCCGATGATCTGGGACGTCGCCACCGGCGCCGAGACGGCCCTCCCGCTGCGCGACGAGCAGGGCCGCGAGCTGCCCGGCGACGTCTCCGCGCAGTGGCGCCCCGGCGCGAAGTCGCTGCTGGTCGAGCACGAGTACGAGGCGCGCAGCGAGCTGTTCTCGTACTCGCTCGCGGACGGCCGGCTCACCCGCCTGGAGACCCCGCGCGGCACCGTCGGCGGCGCCACCGCCCGTCCGGACGGCACCGTGGAGTACCTGTGGTCCTCGGCCGCCGAGCCCTCCGCCGTCCGCTCCACCGCCGGGACGGTCGTGCTGCGGGCGCCCGGCCCGGTGCCGCCCGGGTCCGTTCCGGTCGAGGACGTCTGGGTGGACGGCCCCGGCGGGCGGGTGCACGCCCTGGTGCAGCGCCCGGCCGGCAGCGCCGCGGCCGACGGTCCGCTGCCGACCGTCTTCGAGATCCACGGCGGCCCGACCCACCACGACAGCGACTCCTTCGCGGCCGGCCCGGCCGCCTGGCTGGACCACGGCTTCGCGGTCGTCCGGGTCAACTACCGCGGCTCGACGGGCTACGGACAGGCCTGGACGGACGCGCTGCACGAGCGGGTCGGCCTGATCGAACTGGAGGACATCGCCGCCGTCCGGGAGTGGGCCGTCTCCAGCGGCCTGGCCGACCCGCGGCGCCTGGTGCTGACCGGCGGCAGCTGGGGCGGCTACCTGACCCTGCTGGGCCTCGGCGTCCAGCCGGACAGCTGGTCGCTCGGCGTCGCCGCCGTGCCGGTCGCGGACTACCACACCGCGTACGCCGACGAGATGGAGGCGCTCAAGTCGCTGGACCGCACGCTCTTCGGCGGCACCCCGGAGGAGGTCCCGGAGCGCTTCACCGCCTCCTCGCCGCTGACCTACGTCGAACAGGTGCGGGTGCCGGTCTACATCAGCGCGGGGGTGAACGACCCGCGCTGCCCGATCCGGCAGATCGACAACTACGTCGAGCGGCTGGAGCAGCTCGGCAAGCCGCACGAGGTGTACCGGTTCGACGCCGGGCACGGCTCGCTGGTGGTGGAGGAGCGGATCAAGCAACTGCGGCTGGAGATCGACTTCGTCCGGCGGCACCTGGGCGTGCCCGACCGGGTCGCCGGAGCGGTTGAGTGAGACGTCTGCTGACGCTCGCGGGGGCGGCGGTGGCCGGGGCGCTGGTGCTCAGCGGCTGCTCGGGCTCGCACGGCGCCGACGCGGCCTGCCCGGCTCCGGCCGGCCCGGCGCTGCCGAGCACGGCGCCGCCGACCGTCCCGGCGCCCGCGCCGACGCCGATGCCGACGGCGACGACGGCGACGAAGGCCGGGGAAGTGGGAACGGGCGCCGGCCCGTTCGCCGCCCCGGCGGTGTACCGGCCGGGCGACAGCACGGTCCAGCTGGCGAAGGGATCCAAGGGATCGAAGGGATCGAGCGGCTCCAAGGGCTCGTCGGGCTCCTCGGGCTCGTCTGGCTCCAAGGGGTCCAGCGGCTCGAAGGGCCGTACGGTGCACCACCACATCGACCAGTACGGCTCGAACGGCACCGGCACCGGCCGTAGCCACTGCCGCGACACGGCCCCGAAGGAGGACGACGACATGTCGACGCCGTTCGGCGGTGCCGTGTCGGCCGTCCCTTCGCAGACCCCGAGCCAGCCCCCGGGCCAGGTGCCGACACCGGCCAAGCCGACGCTGCCCGCGCCCGCATCCGCGTCCGCCAAGCCCGCGCGGTAGGGCCGCCGAGGGTCAGTCCAGGACCGGGTCCAGCCCGAGGGCCCGGTCCTGCGCCGCCTCCGCCTCACGGCGCAGCAGGCGGAACCACATGAACACCACGAAGCCCGCGAAGACGAACCACTCCAGGGTGTAGCCCAGGTTCTGGAAGGCGCGCAGGGTGAGCCCGTCCCCGCCCTGCGGCTGGACGGTCGGTACGACGGTCAGCCCGGCGGGCACCTGGTCGGCGGCCACCCAGCCGTCGTACCAGCCGTCGTAGTCCAGCACGTTCAGCAGCGACGCCCGGTTGATCATGCCGAGCTGCCCGGCGGGCAGGCCGCCCGCCACCGCGCCGTTGCTGCCGACCGACTCGTTGGCCTGCAGCCGTCCGGTGACCGTCACCTGCCCGGCCGGCGGCATCCCGGCGACGGCCCCGGACGGGGAGCCGGGCGCCCAGCCGCGCACCACGGCGACGGCGTGTCCGTCGGCGGTGCGCAGTGGGGTGAGCACGTAGTAGCCCTGCTTGCCGTCCACCACCCGGTCGGGGACGAGGAGTTGGTGCTGGGCGTCGTAGCTGCCGGTCACCGTGACGGGCTTGCCGACGGTCTCCGTGGTCACCTGCGGGCTGGCCGGGGAGAGCAGGGAGTCGATCGGCTTGGTGTCACTCGAAGCGGTGAGGGACTGCTTGGTCTCCTGGTGCGTGGTGACGCGGTCCTCGAACCGGCCGAGCTGCCAGGTGCCCAGCCAGACGCACACCGCCACGGCCGCCACGGCCAGTGCGGTGCCGCCCAGCCAGCGCGGAGTCAGGAGGAACCGGTACACACCCCCACGGTAACCATTCCTCACACCGTCCCCGACCGCAGGGGTCGTCCGGGGACGGGCGGAATCGCCGGAGGCGCGCCTTCAGCCCGCCCTCACCGACGCTCGCGCCGCCGACGCCCCAGCACCCCGCTCAACCCCCCGTCGGCGTCCCCGACGGCTGGGCGGCCGGTCCGCCCACGGGCTGCACCCCGCCCCGGTACAGCGTGCCCCCGCAGGAGACCGGCAGCGAGGCGGTCGCGACCGCCGGGCTGCCCGGGGCCGGGGTGTGGGCGATGGTCGCGGTGGCCGGGCCGGTGGTGGGGTCGCCGGTCGGGGTGGCGGTCGGGCTGGACGCCGAGGTGGCGCCGGAGGTGGGTGTGGAGCTGGCCCTCGGGTTGGCGCTGGGTGCCACCGAGGCGCCGGCGGCGGGGGCGCCCGAAGCCGCGGCGGGGGCCTGGCTGGTCAGGCCCGCCTGGTTGGAGGTGGGTGCGCTGGTCGCGGTGCCGCCGGTGCCGGAGCCGCAGCCCTGGTCGGGGATCCACACGAACGACACCCGGTACCCGGCTTGCGGCGCCAGCACCGGCGGCTCGGTGTCCATCGCGGGCAGGCTGCCCGCCGGATCGCCCGCGGTGTGGTCGGCCGTACGGACGCGGCTGCGGTCGGTGCCGCTGACCTCGGTGACGGCCACGGCGCCGGGGCCGCCGAGGCGGCAGCTGCGTCCGGAGACGTTGTAGACCGTGAAGGAGCCGTAGATCCGGCCCTGCGCGTCGGTCGCGCCGACTTGTGCGGTGCCCTGTCCGAGGTCCGTCCGGGTGCACAGCGGGATGATCCCGCCGTCGCCGGTGCCGCCGGCCCCGGTGGGGTTGGTGGTGCCGGCCCTGGTGGTGTCGGTACCGGGAACGGACGACGTGGAGGTGGTGCCCGGGGAGGGCGCGGTGCCT
Source organism: Kitasatospora sp. NPDC029312 (assembly GCF_055569215.1). Lineage (NCBI taxonomy): Bacteria > Bacillati > Actinomycetota > Actinomycetes > Kitasatosporales > Streptomycetaceae > Kitasatospora > Kitasatospora sp. NPDC029312. The sequence continues at coordinate 23,454 of NZ_JBVHXY010000025.1, forward strand.
CCGGAGCCGCTCTGGCCGGTGCGCGCGGCAGCGCCGGTGCCGGGGATCACGCCGGTCGTCCTGCCGCCGGAGGCCGTGGGGGCCGGGCTCTGCACCTCGGCCGAGCCGGGCCCGCCGGAGAGTCCGAGGTGGTCCCCCTCGTGCACGAGAGGCAGAGCGATCGCGACGGCCAGCGCGAGCGCCGCCGCACCGGTCCAGGCCCCGCGCCGGGCGGCCCGGCGCCGGGGGACGGCCCGGCGGATCCTGGGCAGGGCGGCGGCCTGGGGTTGGATCCCGGACACGGCGTGGTGCATCAGCTCACGCACCGCCCGTTCCTCGGCGGAGAGCCCCGGGAACTCGTCGTCCCCGGGCCGCTGCCAGGCGCCGTCAGCCATGTCCGGCCTCCATCTGGATCCGGAGGGCGGCGAGTCCGCGGGATCCGTAGGCCTTCACCGAACCGAGCGAGATGCCCAGGGTGTCTGCGACCTGCGCCTCCGTCATGTCCACGAAGTAACGGAGCACCAGAACCTCCCGCTGACGGCGTTGCAGACCACGGAGCGCGGCCTTCAGCTGGTCGCGCTCCAGGGCATCGTAGGCACCTTCTTCTGCACTGGCCATGTCAGGCATCGGCTTGGGCAGCAGTCGCAGGCCGAGGATCCGGCGTCGCAGCGTGGAACGCGACAGGTTCACCACCGTCTGCCGCAGGTAGGCCAGGGTCTTCTCGGGTTCGCGCACCCGGCGCCGGGCGGCGTGCACCCGGATGAAGGCCTCCTGGACGACGTCCTCGCAGGTGGAGAGGTCGTCCAGGAGCAGCGCGGCAAGCCGCAGCAGCGAGCGGTAGTGCGCCTGGTAGGTCTCGGTGAGCAGGTCCTCGCTGGTACCCGCGTCGGTACCGGCACCGGAGTCCGCCGCACCGGGTGCGGCCGCCGTCATCTGGTCGTCTTCCGGCCTACTCGAAGACCAGGGGGCGCGCGACGGGAAGGCCACCGCGGCTCTCGCCGGAATGCCCGTCCTTGCCCCCACCATCACGTTCGCCACGCCCGTTGGACACTCGATCCCCTGTCATGGTTGCCCATCCCGGGGGCCATTCTTCCGCATCGGCGGAAGGGGCCTCCAGGGGATTCCCCCGGGATTCCGGACGGATTGTGTCGAGGAGCGGACACAGGTCCGGACATCCACGGGCACAAGGGGCCCTCAGATCACCGGGCCACGGGGCCCGTTCCGCCCCTGCCGTCACTCATCGGCCGCCGGTTCGCCGGTCGCCGACTCACTGGTCGGCCGGCTCATCGGCCGACGGCTCGCCGGTCGCCAGCTCGGCGGCCACCAGCTCGGCGATCTGCAGCAGGTTCAGCGCGGCGCCCTTGCGCAGGTTGTCGCCGCAGAGGAAGAGGTCCAGCGCGTCCGGCTCGTCCAGCGCCCGGCGCACCCGGCCGACCCAGACCGGGTCGGTGCCGACCACGTCGTTCGGCGTCGGGAACTCCCCGGCCGCCGGGTCGTCGTAGAGCACCACGCCGGGGGTCTCACGCAGGATGTCCTGCGCATGCGCCTGGCTGACCTCGCGTTCGAACCGCGCGTGCACGGCGAGCGCGTGGGTGCGGACCACCGGGACGCGGACGCAGGTCGCGGAGACCTTCAGGGCCGGCAGGCCGAGGATCTTGCGGGCCTCGTCGCGCAGGCCGAGCTCCTGGGCGGCCCAACCGCCCTCGCACAGGCCGCCGGTCCAGGGCACCGCGTTGAGGGCGAGCGGGGCGGCGAACGGCCCGTCGTCGGCGATCACCACCCGCAGGTCGCCGGTCTGCCGGCCGACCTCGGTGCCGGCCACCAGCGCGATCTGCTCGCGCAGCGCCGCGACGCCTCCGCGGCCCTCACCGCTGGCCGCCTGGTAGGTGGCGACGACCAGCTGCTCCAGCCCGTACTCGGCGTGCAGCGCGCCGACCGCCGCGACCAGCGCGAGCGTCGTGCCGGCCGGGCTGGCCACGATGCCGCGCGGACGGATCCGCAGCGCGGCCGCGTTGACCTCGGGAACGACCAGCGGCACGTCCCCGGTGGTGCGGAAGGCGGCCGAGTCGTCGACCACCACGACGCCCTTGGCCGCCGCGATCGGCGCCCACTGGGCGGAGACCCGGTCGGGGACGGCGAACACGGCGACGTCTATCCCGGCGAAGGCCTCCTCCGTCAGCGGGACCACCGCGACCGCCTCCCCGCGGACGACCGGCGCACGGCCGGCCGAGCGGGGAGAGGCGACGAGCCGGACCTCGCCCCAGACGTCCTGACGGAGGGAGAGCAGGCCGAGCAGCACCTCGCCGACCGCGCCGGTGGCGCCGACGACGGCCAGGTTCGGACGCCGGGTCATCGCCCGGTGTCCTCGTCCGGCTTCCGGGTCACCGCCCGCGACCCCCGTCCGGCTTCCGGGTCATCGCCCGGTGCCGCCGTAGACGACCGCCTCGTCCGTCTCGCTGTCCAGCCCGAAGGCGCTGTGCACGGCGCGGACCGCCTCCGGGACGTCCTCGGCGCGGGTGACCACCGAGATGCGGATCTCCGAGGTGGAGATCAGCTCGATGTTCACGCCCGCGGCGGAGAGCGCCTCGAAGAAGGTCGCGGTGACACCCGGGTTGGAGCGCATGCCGGCGCCGACCAGCGAGATCTTGCCGATCGCGTCGTCGTAGCGCAGCGACTCGTAGCCGATGCCCTCCTTGACCCGGCCGAGCGCGTCGATGGCCTTCTGGCCCTCCGCCTTGGGCAGGGTGAAGGAGATGTCGGTCAGGCCGGTCGACGCGGCGGAGACGTTCTGCACCACCATGTCGATGTTGACCTCGGCGTCGGCGATGGCACGGAAGATGCGCGCCGCCTCGCCCGGCTTGTCGGGCACGCCGACGACCGTGACCTTGGCCTCGGAGGTGTCGTGGGCGACTCCGGAGATGATGGCCTGCTCCATCTCGCCCCCTTCGGGCTTGTTCGGGTTGTCGTTGCTGACGATCGTCCCGGGGAGACCCGAGAAGGACGAGCGTACGTGAATCGGGATGTTGTAGCGGCGCGCGTACTCCACACAGCGGTCGAGCAGCACCTTGGAACCGGACGAGGCCAGCTCCAGCATGTCCTCGTACGCGATCCAGTCGATCTTGCGGGCCTTCTTCACCACGCGCGGGTCGGCGGTGAACACGCCGTCCACGTCGGTGTAGATCTCGCAGACCTCGGCCTTGAGCGCCGCCGCGAGGGCGACGGCGGTGGTGTCCGAGCCGCCCCGGCCCAGCGTGGTGATGTCCTTGCTGGTCTGGGACACGCCCTGGAAGCCGGCCACGATCGCGATGTTGCCCTCGTCCAGGGCGGTGCGGATGCGCCCCGGCGTGACGTCGATGATGCGCGCCTTGTTGTGGACGGAGTCGGTGATGACACCGGCCTGGCTGCCCGTGAAGGACTGGGCCTCGTGACCCAGGGATTTGATCGCCATGGCCAGCAGCGCCATGGAGATGCGCTCTCCAGCCGTCAGCAGCATGTCGAACTCACGGCCGGCAGGAAGCGGTGACACCTGCTCCGCGAGTTCGATGAGCTCGTCCGTCGTGTCGCCCATCGCGGACACCACGACGACGACCTCATGGCCGGCCTTCTTGGCGTCAACGATTCGACGGGCCACGCGCTTGATGCCCTCGGCATCCGCAACGGATGAGCCGCCGTACTTCTGCACGACAAGGCCCACGTGCGCTCCTCGACTTGGGTCGTTTGCGGGGGCGGAAGGCCCCCGTACCCCCTGGGGTGGAAGGGGGATGCGGTCGGCGTCAGTCTACCGAGGAGGGGTCCCGCAACTGCCGGTTTCCATATGATGAGACGCCCGTTTCAGCACGTGAGCGGCGCCGCGGGGGCCGTCACCGGCAGGTCTGCGGGGTATTCGGCGCCATTGCGGAGAATCGCCGGAGGAACGGACGCCGCCTCGGCCGGATTTCTTTTCCGGGGCGGGCTGCTGAGTTCTCCGTCACACGTTCACGGACGGCTGCTTGAGGCACCGCCGTCCGGTGCGCCCGCCCGCCGTAGCACCGCCCGGCGCACCGCCCAGCGTGCACCCCCGGGTGCGCCGCTGAACGTCTACCACTACCGCGCTACCGCTACCGCTACCGCTACCGCTACCGCCCGAGACCGAGCTCGGCCGCCATCAGGTCGCCCGCCTGCTTCTCCAGCTGCTCGTCGGTGAGCCCGTCGTCGTCGGTGTCCGCACCGTCCGGCGCGGCTCCGATCGGGCTGTCCAGCCGGACGTGGGCGATCAGCGACTGCAGCGCCCGCAGCACCGCCGTGCAGGTCGTGCCCCAGTTGGACAGGTACGAGAACTGCCACCACCACAGCGCCTCGCTGACCCGGCCCTCGCGGTAGTGGGTCAGGCCGTGCTGGAGTTCGCCGACCACGCCGGCCAGGTCGTCCGAGATCCGGAAGGCGTTCGGCTTCTCCGGCGGCCCGTATGGGTCGAAGACCTCGTGGTAGACGTCGATCGGCGCGAGCAGCTCGGCGAGGCGCTCGCGCAGCTGCTCGCCGTCCGGCTCCGGCCCGGTATCGGGCTCGAAGCGGTCGTCAGGGACGACGTCCTCGATGGCGCCCAGCCGGCCACCGGTCAGCAGCAGCTGGGAGACCTCCAGGAGCAGCAGCGAGACCGCGCTGCCCGGTTCGTCACCCTTGGCGACCTCGGTGACGGCCAGCACGAAGCTCTCCACCGAGTCGGCGATCTGCACGGCGAAGTCGTCCGGCTCCGAGCCGTGACCGTGGACGTGCGGGGCGTGGGCCTGCGGGGCGTGCGGGGCGTGGTTCGAGGGCTCCCCGTGGGGCTGCTGGGTGGTGGTCCGGTCAGACATCGAGCAGTCGTCTCCCTTCGAAGGCGCGGCCGAGGGTCACCTCGTCCGCGTACTCCAGGTCCCCGCCGACGGGCAGTCCGCTCGCCAGGCGGGTCACCTTCAGGCCCATCGGCTTGCAGAGCCGGGCCAGATAGGTGGCGGTCGCCTCCCCCTCCAGGTTGGGGTCGGTGGCCAGGATCAGCTCGGTGACGGTGCCGTCCGCGAGGCGCGAGAGCAGCTCACGGATGCGCAGGTCGTCCGGGCCGACGCCCTCGATGGGGCTGATCGCGCCGCCCAGCACGTGGTAGCGGCCGCGGAACTCACGGGTGCGCTCGATGGCGACGACGTCCTTCGGCTCCTCGACCACGCAGATGACGCTGAGGTCGCGGCGCGGGTCCAGGCAGACCCGGCACTGCTCGGCCTCCGCGACATTGCCGCAGACCGCGCAGAAGCGGACCTTGTCCTTGACCTCCAGCAGCGCGTGCGCGAGGCGGCGCACGTCCGTCGGGTCGGCCTGCAGCACGTGGAAGGCGATCCGCTGGGCGCTCTTGGGCCCGACGCCGGGCAGCCTGCCCAGTTCGTCGATCAGGTCCTGAACCACGCCCTCGTACACGTCGCGCCTTCCCTCTGATGGTCGATGGTGCTCCGGTGCCATCATCCAACGAATCGGGCGCCGGACACACCGCCCGACGCCCGACTCCCACAGAAATCACATGGGCCCGTCGTATGAACTACAGACTGTTTGCTTGACAGACCGGGTCTTGACGCGGGCCGTGACCTGCGGCTTCTTCCGCCGCCCGGCCTGCGTTCCGGCGACCCGACCTACGTTCCGGGCCGCTCCGGCAGGTGGACCGGCCGCTCCCGCCGGCGTTCCGGTCGCGTCGGTCGCGTCAGAACGGAAGACCGGGGATGCCGCCGCCGCCCAGCCCCTGGGTGAGCGGGCCCATCCGCTCGGCCTGCATCTTTTGCGCAGCCTGGTTGGCGTCCCGGACGGCCGCCAGGATCAGGTCGGCCAGGGTCTCGGTGTCCTCCGGGTCGACGGCGTCCGGGGCGATGGTCAGTGCCACCAGCTCGCCGGAGCCCGTCACCGTGGCCTCGACCAGACCGCCGCCCGCCGTGCCGTTCACCTTCGCCTCGGCCAGCTCCTGCTGGGCCTTGGCGAGCTCCTCCTGCATCTTCTGCGCCTGCTTGAGCAACTGCTGCATGTTGGGCTGACCGCCACCGGGGAACACGGCTCACTCCTTGCTGTCACGCGGTTCGTCGTTCGTCGCCGCCGAGCCTACGTCCTCGCCCGGAGGCCGGGGTCAGTTGCCGCGGTGGCGGATCTCCTCCAGCACCGTGGCGCCCAGCTCCCGAATGATCAACTCCTGGCCGGAAAACGCCTCCTCGTTGAGGTCGGGGTCGTCCTCCTCCGGGATGTCGTCCTCCGGGGCCACCGACTGCACCGGACGGGCCTGCGGTACCGCCGCGGACGGCGGAGCCTGAACCGGCGCGGGAGCCGGCGCCTGGGGCCGCGGCTGCACCGGCGCGGGGGCCGCTGGAGCCGTGGGGGCCTGCTGGACCGGTGCCGGGGCGGGGGCGGCCATCGGCGGCGCGGCGGCCGGACGGGCCGGGGCCCCCCACCCCCCACCGGCCGGAGCAGCGCCCGGGGCCGCGCCGGCACCGCCGGCACCCCCGCCACCGCCCGACGGGTCCACGATGCACTCGATCCGCCAGTCCACACCCAGCGCGTCCGCCAGCGCCTGGCGCAGCACGTCGTCGCTGTTGCTGCCGACGAAGCTGTCCCGGGCACCGGCGTTGATGAAGGACACCTGGAGCACGTTGCCGTCGAACCCGGCCACCTGGCCGTTCTGGCTGAGCAGGATCCAGGTGAAGCGGCGGCGGTTCTTCACCGCCTCCAGGATCTGCGGCCACAGCTGCCGAACCTGCGCGGCGCCCTGCTGCGCGGCCGGGGACGGCTGCCCGCCGGCGGCGGGCGCGGGTGCCGGTGCCGGTGCCGCGACGGGCGGGGGTGCCGGCGCCGGGGCAGACGTCGGAGCCGGAGCCGCGGCCGCCGGCGGCTGCGGTGCGGGGGGCGCGGCAGGAGCCGGAGCGGCCCCGGCGGGCTGGAAGCTGCGCGGGATCGGCCAGGCGCCCGGCGTGGGGCCGGCGGGAGCCGCAGGCTGCGGAGCCGGCGGCACGGGCGTGGCCTGTGCCGGGGCTGCTTGAGGCACCGACTCCGGAGCGGGGGCCGGCGCCGGGCTCGGGGCCGACGGGGTCAGCGCTCCCGCCGGAGCAGCCGGAGCGATCGGGGCAGCCATCGGCGCCGCCCCCGCACTCGCGGCGAACCCGCCCGCCGCCGCCCGCCGCTCCAACTTGTCCAGCCGCGCCTGCAGCGACAGCTCGTCGCTGTACGCGCCCGGCAGCATCACCCGGGCACAGATCAGCTCCAGCTGCAGCCGGGGCGCCGCATTGCCGCGCATCTCGGTCAGCCCGGTGTTGACGATGTCCGCCGCCCGGCTCAGCTCGGCCGCGCCGAACGCGTCCGCCTGCGCCTGCATCACCGCGACCCGGTCCGCCGGGGCGTCGATCAGCCCCTTCTCACCGGCGTCCGGCACCGTGGCGAGGATCACCAGGTCGCGCAGCCGCTCCAGCAGGTCTGTGACGAAGCGCCGCGGGTCGTGGCCGCCCTCGACCACCCGGTCGATCACCTGGAACACCGTGGCCCCGTCGTGCGCGGCGAAGGCGTCCACCACCTCGTCCAGCAGCGCGGAGTCCGTGTACCCGAGCAGCGCGGTCGCCATCTGGTACGTGACGCCCTCCGCCCCGGCGCCGGCCAGCAGCTGGTCCATGACCGACATCGAGTCACGCACCGAGCCCGCCCCGGCCCGAACCACCAGCGGGAACACCGAGTCCTCGACCTGGATGTCCTCGCGGCGGCAGACGTCCGCCAGGTAGTCGCGCAGCGTGCCGGGCGGGACCAGCCGGAACGGATAGTGGTGGGTACGGGACCGGATCGTCCCGATCACCTTCTCCGGCTCGGTCGTCGCGAAGATGAACTTGAGGTGCTCCGGCGGCTCCTCGACCACCTTGAGCAGCGCGTTGAACCCGGCCGAGGTCACCATGTGGGCCTCGTCCAGGATGAAGATCTTGTACCGGCTGTGCACCGGCGCGAAGAACGCCCGCTCACGCAGCTCACGCGCGTCGTCCACACCACCGTGCGAGGCCGCGTCGATCTCGATCACGTCGATCGATCCGGGCCCGCCGGTCGCGAGGTCCCGACAGGACTGGCACTCCCCGCAGGGCGTCGGCGTCGGCCCCTGTTCACAGTTCAGACAGCGGGCCAGGATGCGCGCGCTCGTCGTCTTGCCACAACCGCGCGGCCCGCTGAACAGGTACGCGTGGTTGACCCTGTTGTTGCGCAGGGCCTGCTGGAGCGGAGCGGTCACGTGCTCCTGACCGATGACCTCCACGAAGGTCTCGGGGCGATAGCGGCGGTACAGGGCTAGGGACACACCACCGACGATATCGGGACGGACCGACAAACGCGTCGCCCCTTCACTCCCCGTCCCCGCCGCACCCCTTCCCAGGAACGCAAAGACCCCCCGTGCACCCGCCAGAGCCCTCCTACCCTTGCTGCCTTCCGGCCCTGGGGGGGTTCAGAGAGATAACGCCACACGAGGGGCTGACCCCCACACTACCGGATCCCAGCCCCAACGATCCACAGGCCACCCCCACCCTCCCGCCTGCGGGATAGCTGGTCGCGAGCACCCCGAAACATGTACTAAGCTCTCCCACGGAGGATTCGCCTAGAGGCCTAGGGCGCACGCTTGGAAAGCGTGTTGGGGGCAACCCCTCACGAGTTCGAATCTCGTATCCTCCGCCTTCGCCCACCAGGGCAAACGAAAGGCCCCGACCGGGTTCCGGTCGGGGCCTTCGTTGTTCGCAGTCTCGTCTGCAGTCTCAACGCTCCTGTTCAGGAGACTCCGGGCTACCTTCGTTCGCACCCTTGGCCACCTGCCAGATGAGTCCGCCCACGCGCTTGGCGACGTCCTTGAGGATGCCGCTCGTCACGTGCTGGTAGCGCGCGGCCATCGCCGTGGACGACCACCCCATGATCTGCATGACCACGCGCTCCGGGACGCCGAGAATCAGCAGCACCGTGGCGGCGGTGTGCCGGGCGTCGTGCAGTCGACCGTCCCGAACCTTGGCGTCGGAGAGCAGGCGCTTCCACGTGTCGTAGTCGGTGCTCGGCACCAACGGCCATCCGAAGGGGGAGGTGAAGACGTATCCGCTGTCGTTCCACTCCTGCCCGGCCCGGCGGCGGTCGCGCTCCTGCTCCTCCCGGTGCAGCTCCAGCAGCCGGATCAGTTCGTCCGGCAAACCGATGACCCGGCGGCCTGCCTTCGACTTGGTGTTCGCGGTGTCCTCATTCCGCCGCAGCCGCTGCTTGCAGTAGCCGGGCTTCCGACCGCAATCGCCTCCACAGCCGTGCTTGTACTTCGGCCGGAGACGGTTCTTCCGGACGCGCAAAGTGCCGGTGGTGAGGTCCACGTCCACCCAGCGCAGGCCCAGGGCCTCCCCCTGCCGGAGCCCGAGGGCGAGGGCGATGGACCACCGGGTGCTGTTGGGCAGCTTGGTAGCCGCGGCAAGCAGTCGCTGCACCTCCTCAATGTCGTAGGGCTCCACCTCCTCTTCCTCGATCCGAGGCGGCACGGCAAGGGACGCCACGTTCCGGGTGACGTGGCCGCGCCGGAGCGCGTGGTTGAGCGCGGTGTGAACCGTGCGATGGACCTGGTGGACGGTGGCAGGCTTGCTGCCCTTGGACCGCATCTTCGTGTAGAAGCGTTCCAGGTGCTCCGGTTCCAGCTTGTCGAGTCGGTGCGCGCCGACCCCGGGGATCAGGTGGACCCGGACAGCCACCTCGTAGCCGCTGTAGGTGGTGTCCCGAACAGACGGCTTGGCGATCTCCTCAACCCAGTGCAGGAGCCACGCCTTCAACGTCCAGGGCTTCCCGGGCTTGCGAACCTTCCCCGCGTCGCGCTGCTTCTCCAACTCGCGGACTTTGCGGATGACTTCGGCCTCACTCACCTTACTCATCACGTGGCGACGGTCGGGCTTGCCGTCGTCGCGAACTCCGACGGTCACACGACCGTGCCAGTAGCCGTCCTTGCCGAAGTAGATGGACGACGTTCCGTCAGGGCGCTTGGCGCGCTTCGTCACAGACACTTCTCCTCAGGCTGCGATGGGGTTGGCGATCTTCCGCATGCGGCTGCGGGTGAACTCGACAACGGCCTCGGCCGGCACGCGCCGGGCCCGGCCGATCGGGATGGTCTCGATCTCTCCGCCCTTGATCAGGGCGTACATGGTGGTGCGGCCGATGCTGAGCCGGCGGGCGGCCTCCTCGACTGTGAGGGCGATAAGGGTGGGGTCGTAGTCGGGGTGGCCCCCGGGAATGGTGACGGTCACTGCGGCAACTCCTTGGCGAAGGGAGCGGGCGGTGGGTTCGTGTCCGAGGTTCGGATTTCTGCGTCATTGCGCCATCAGCGTCATGCGAGCCTCTGACCTGGGGCTTTGCATGACGCAGCGCTCGGGGGTTGCGTCACGGCTGCGACATGGGCTGCGTCATCGCATGACGCAGATGACGCAGGATGACGCAGCGTCCGTCGTCTGCGTCATGGGTATCGGCGCAGGCCACGAGCCGTTTTCCGTCCTGCATGACGCACATGACGCAGCGTCTTCCTACTTAGGAAAAAGAAGGGGCTGTTGTTGTAGTTAGGCGTGCCTTACAGCGTGAGGAAGGAGCCGCTGCGCGGCGCGACCTTTGGCGGCTTCGCCGAACAGCAAGAGGAGCACCCGGGCGGGGCGGAGCCAGGTGCTCTTCTTGCCTGTCCGGGCGGGGCGGATCAGTGCAGCCGTGGCTGTGCGTGCGTGGGCGCGGGGGCCGGGCGGCCCATTTCGAGGTAACGGCCCTCGAACGTGCGACCCGTGTCGATGAGGACACCCCGGGCCGCCAGCGTCGGCTGAAGGCGCTTGAGCCGGTCGGAGAGGACCTTGCCGGTGGTCGGCCAGCCCTTGGGCAGCGAGCGCAGGTCATCGCCGCTGTAGAGGCGGCTGAGCACCTGCAGCCACTCGGTGGAGGTCATGCGCTGCGCCGTGCCCTTGTCGATGGTCTCGGCGTGCTTGAGGACGGTCTGCGCGAGCAGGTCGCCCTCGATGACGTCGTCGTTCAGGTCATTCAGGCTGGCCCGGTAGGTGGCGAGCGCCCGGAAGCCGGTTGCCGCGTCGAGCTGCGCGCACAGGTGGGCGAAGTCCGCCATCCGCAGGTCGGTGGGCGTCTCCGCCTGGGCCGCGCGGACCTTGACCGTGAGGTCGAGCAGGGACCCGAGGACGATCGGCAGGACGTCCGCGTACTCGGCCCACAGCTCCGCCTCGGTGCGGCGGACGCGGGGCCGCTCCAAGCGCAGGGGCAGGAGGCGTTCGGCGAGGTCGGGGCGGATGACGCCGACGTCGATGCCGGTCAGGAGCAGGGGGCGGCGGTAGGCGGAGCGGTGCACGTCCCCGTCGGTGAACAGGGCGCGTTTGACGGACTCGACACCGGTCACGATGCAGCACATGGTGTCGGACAGGTCCGGGGTCATGTGGGAGAGGTTGTCCAGGGCGGTGACCCATCCGGCCGCGACGGCGGCGATCAGGTTGTCTTCGTCCTTCGGGGCCCGGCGCAGGTCACCGCTCATGCCCTCGATGATCCGCACGAGCATCCGGCCGGCCGTGGACTTGCCCGCGCCCTGAGGGCCGGTGAGGAACGGGGCAGGCACGGGAACGCCGGGCCCCAGGCAGCCGATCAGCCACGCGAGGGCCAGGCATTCGGTCTGGGCGTCGGTGAAGTTCGTCAGCCGCAGCAGCAGGTCGATGCCCTTGCCGTCGGTGTCCTTGGCCGGCAGGGGCAGCTCTCCGGTGAGCTGGGTGCGCCTCCAGCAGACCTCACGCGGGTCGGGGACGGTGATGTCCCACCCGGTGGGGTGGATGCGCACGGACAGGCCGTCGGCGCGGCCCAGGTCGAGCCACGTCGCCCCGTCGAACCCGGGGGCCACCCGGATGTGGACGGGCTGCACGTCCTCGGTCAGCGCCAGCGCTTCGATCAGGTCGAGCGCTTCCTTCATGGCAGTCCCGTTGAACACGCCGACTCCGTCCCGGTACAGGCCGACGATGAGTTCCTGGCGGTGGCTGCCCGTCGTGCCCTGGGAACGGATCGGGCGGGCCACGGGGTGGCCGGTGCGCTGCGCGTACACGGTGCCGTCGGCGGTGCGGAAGTACCGGAAGTGCGCTTGGGCGTAGTCGGCGATGATCTCGCGGGCGGGGTTCTTCTCGTCCTCGGCCACGGCTACATCCCCAGCCTGTGGACAGCGTTGGCCCACGCGTCGGCGCAGTGCCGGGCGGATTCACCCTTGGCCTGCGCGGCGGCGAACAGCCGCGCGGCGTGCGCCTCGGTCAGACACCCGCACCGGCCGTGGGTCGAGAGCACCGCGAGGAACGTCGCGAACACCGTGTTGTGTACGGCGCAGGTGGCTTCGGTGATGCGCTGCTCGGCCATGGCGATTCCGCGGTTCAGGTAGGTCGGGGTGCGGTGGGGGCACCGCCCGCCCCCGGCCGGTGCGGGCACGGCTGCGGCCGCCGGCCGGACCGGGGCGGGCGCTTTCACGATCAGGGCACGGACAGCATCCGGCAGGGTGGTGAGGGGGCCGGTGCCGGGGCCGAGCCAGCGGGCGTAGGACATGGACGACTTGATGTCCACGCCGGGCCGCACAGCGTTGGCCGAGGGCATGACGCCCTGGTAGAGCCAGTGCTCACCCCGGGTGGTGCGCACGCTCCGGGTTGCGGGCAGGTTGGCGTGTGCCCACGCGATGGCCTCGGCATTGTCGAAGTCCACGACGGTCAGGTCGGCGCCGCCGGGGTGGTAGGCCACCGCAGCCGCCTGGCGCCACGCCGACGCCCACGCGGGCGCGTTGATGACGGCGGGGTCGGTGGTGGCGGCGGCCCAGCCGTGGCAGGGCGCCGGGCAGTCACAGGGGCCGGGGTGCTTCATGTTCGGCCGGCCGCCGCACGCGTTGCCAATGCAGCGCCGGCAGTTGCCGAACGGCACCTTTCCGGCTCGCAGCGGCAGCACGGGCACGCCGTCGGCCGCCAGGGAGAGAGCGGTGGGCAGGTGCTCCCCCCGAACGTGGGTGGGTTGGGTCATGCTGGGTGGTCTCCTCGTCTCGATCGGGCGGGGACCGGAGCGGCCGGAAGCCTTGGCGGGATGTGCCGGCCGCTCCGGGCAGGGCGGTTGATCCTGTTGGGTCAGGCGGCGGTGCGGGTGCGGCGCCAGCGACGGTCGGCGGTGGCGAGGTCGGTGTCGGGGGTGTGCTGCTGCCATCCGCCACCTGCGCGCTTGGCCTGGTACATGGCGGTGTCGGCGGCGGTGAGGGCGGTTTCGAGGGAGCGGTCGGGCAGGTCGGCGACGCGGGCGAGACCGGCGGAGGCGCCGTAGTGCAGGGTGTGGCCGTGCCAGTGGGCGGGGCGGGCGAACGCGTCGGCGAGGTGGCCCATCCGCACCGTGATCCAGGCGGGTTCGAGGGGGCGGACGATGGCGAACTCGTCGCCGCCGAGGCGGGCGGCGACGCCGTAGTCCCCGGCCCACTCGGTGAGGGTGCGGGCGGCGTGTGTGAGAACGGCGTCGCCCGCGGCGTGGCCGTGGGTGTCGTTGATCTGCTTGAAGCCGTCGAGGTCGATGACGACGACGGCGGTGTCGGGCCGGTGGAGCAGTCGGGTGGCGGCGGTGGTGAAGCCGTCGCGGGTGAGCAGGCTGGTGAGCGGGTCGCGGCGAGCGCGCTCCAGGCGGCGGCGCATGAGGGTGGCGTGCGCGCCCCACGCGGCCAGCGGGAGCACGGCGGCGGCGATCGTGCGAAGGCGCTGCGGAGCGAGGCGGTTGGGGTCCATGCTGGTGACTCCTGATTCGGTTGTGCCGGTTCAGGGACCCGGGGCGGCCGAAGCTTGCAGGCGGGCCGCCCCGGGCTTTTGCTGTTGTCAGTCCTCGTCGGGGCCGCAGACGCAGTTCTCGGGGGCGGCGCCCTGACCGATCTGGCAGGCGCAGTACACGAACCCGAGCGTGGTCTCGATGGGGGCACCGCCGGTGCAGCGGTCGCACTCGCCCGGGGCCCAGTCCTCGATGTCCTCGTTGGCGTACTCGTCGGGGTCGTAGTCGTCGTAGTCGTACACGGGCGTGCCTTCCGGTCAGGCGGCGCGGCGCGCGCGGGTGGCGGGGAACTGGTGGACGGTGGCGAGGTGGACGGGCTGCTCGGCGGCCGGGGCCGGGGCGCCCTCGCCGCCGTCCGGCGGGGCCGTGTCCGTGGTGGTCGTGCGGGCGGCGCGTTCGGCGGCGGACTCGGCCAGCACCTGCATCACGGCGGCGGAATCGGCCTTGGCGCCGCGCTGCGAGATGAGGGCGGCGGCGCCGAGCAGGGCGCCGGGGCCGAAGAGGACGGCGGCGGTGATGGCGTCGGTGGTGGTGCTCACGGGGTACCTCCGGTACGGGCAGCGTGGGCGAGCAGGTCGACCAGGTCGGCGCCGAGCAGCGAGGCGCGCTGCTCGATGGCGCCCCAGGACTGGGGGTCGATGTGCATGAGCGCGGCGAGGGCGGCGGCGGGCCGGTGGTCGGCGGCGGCGGCCAGGGCTTCGCGCAGGTGGACGGCGGCGAGCGGCCGGATTGCGGCGGGGGCGGTCATCGCGGGCGGCCGGGTCAGTGGCTGCTGACGGCGGTCACGAGCGCGCCGAGCATGTCGTTGACGGGCCCGGCCAGGCCGGTGGAGGCGGCGGTGAGGCCGGACAGCCACACGATCAGGGCGGTGCCGACACCGACGCGCTTGGTCCACACGAGGACGATGGTGACGACGCCGGTCACGGCGGCGACCGAGATGGTGACGTTCATGGACGTGTCTCCTGGGGCGGTGGTGGGCGGGCGGTGGGCTAGTTGGTGCCGGCGGACCAGGTGCGGTGGGCGACGTTGTAGAGGTGGCGGCCCACCCGGATGCGCTTGCCGACGCCCCGGCAGCGGCGGCAGTGCTTGCCGCGCTTGGGCTTGCCCTTGCGGTCGGTGGCGAGCTTGAAGCCGAGGCCGCCGCACTTGCGGCAGTCGCCGAACGGGCTGGCGGCGCACAACGCTGCGTAACAGAGCGCGGCGAGCAGGGCGGCGGCTATCGTCGCGAGTATCAGGGGGGTCATGGGTGCCTCCGAGACGGTTTCCAGGGTTCTAGCTGGGCCTTTGCTAGGCGCTAGGTTCCTGATCAGGGCATGTTTGGGTCGCTAGCGGGGTCGCTAGGTCTAGCGAGGGTGCTCGCTAGGCCTAGCGACCGTTCCGGTGCTGCTCGGGGCTATCCGGCGTCGCGCTTCTTGTCACGCCCGGTGACGACCTTGAGGACGTCGGCGCGCTCGACGCCGCGCCGGTTGGCGCCCTTACCGTCCTCGGTGGTGCCCCACACCTGCCCGGTGGTGATGCCGTAGGGCTTGAGCGCGGTGGCGACCTGGTCGGCCTTGGCGCGGCCCGCCAGCTCGCCCCACGGCCCGTACGCGTCGGGGCGGAGTTCGGCGAGGCGGGTCGCGATCACCTCCGACCAGAGCTTCGACTCGTCGGGGCCCATGACGGCGAGGACGTCGGCGAGCAGGTCGTAGGCCGGCGCCGCGGCGGGGGCGGCGTCGGTGCCGCCGGCGGCGTGGCCGGTCAGCAGCCCGGCCTGCTCGCGGGCCTCGCGGCCGCGCTGGGCGATGGCCTCGGCCGCGGGGGCGTCCACGAACACGCTGCGGACGATCTGGGCGTCGGCGCCCTCACCGCCGATGTAGTAGGCGATGCCGCGGTCGGAGCGGGTGAAGGTGGTGGCGCGGACGCCGCGCTTGTAGGCGGAGGTGCCGAGCACCATGTCGTTCTCCGTCTGTCCCATCACCTTGAGGCAGAGCCGCAGGATGGCGTTGGCGCTGATGCCGGTCGGCAGGGACTTGGCGTCGGGGCGCTGGGTGGCCAGCAGCAGCACGATGCCGGTGGCCGGGCCGCGCTTGACGAGGTCGGTGCAGATCTCCTCGAACTCCGCCCCGTACTTGGGGTGTTCGAACCACACCTGGCACTCGTCCGCCCCGACCACGATCGGGTGCAGCTTGAGGGACTTGTTGTCGGCGAGCTTGCTGGTGACCTTCGACTCCGGGCACACGTCCCGGGGCAGGGAGCGGATCACCTTGGTGCGGCGCCGCAGCTCGGCGCGCAGTTCCCGCAGGTCGGCGATGGCGTACTCGATGTCCTCCTCGTCGTCGCCGGCGCGGTGGCGGTAGCTCACCTTGTCGCCGACCGGGTCGAGGTCGCCGGTGCCCTTGAGGTCGTAGGTGTGCAGCTCGGCCCTGGGGTCGAGGGCGGCGATCAGCAGCAGCAGGCGGAGCAGGAACGTCTTGCCCATGCGCGGGACGGCGCCGATGACGCCTGCGATGAACATCAGGGTGACGTTCACCCAGGCGCCGCGCTGGTCGGTGGCAAACGCGACCGGGTCGAACAGGTCGACGGTGCCCTTCTTCGCGAGCGGCCAGGCGGGCTGCTTGGCGGTGGCCATGTCCTGGTCACCGACCCACAGCACCATGCGGCCGGGGTGCTCACCCGGTGCCTGCTCCGGCCACACCGTGCCCAGCGGGCGGCGAAGACCCGAGGCGAGCTGCCCGCGCTTGCCCATCACGTCCGCGACCTCGACGCCGTGGGGCAGCTCGACATCGGCGCGCCAGCCCGGGCCGTCGCGCATGATCGGCGCCGGGAAGGTGATGCCGGAGCCCTTGGACTTCGCGGAGGTGATCCCGCCGATCCCCAGCGACTCCAGCGCCCGCACCACCATGTCGGAGGTGAGCTTGGGTGCCTTGGCCTTGACCACGGCGCGGCCGATGAGCGGCTCATCCGCAGGTGCCCCGGCGACGCCGAGCGCCAGCACCACGGCCGAGGCGAGGGCGAGCAGGGTGGCGGTGCTGGTGAGCACCCACAGCACGATCACGGCCGTGAGCCCAAACACGGAGCCGAGCAGGGAGATCAGGCTCCGGAGTCGCACCCGGTTGTCGCGCTGGCGGGTGAGCTTCAAGTACAGCTCGGCGTCCTCGCGCCGGGCCGCCGCCGCCCGCAGGGGCTGGCCCTCGGCGTCGGAGGCCCACCGGCCCAGGAACGTCAGGGTCCGGGCGGCGCCGCGCGGGGCGCGCATCGCCAGGCGCCCGGCGTAGAGCGGGGTGCGGATCGCGTGGTAGGCGACCGTGTGGCCCGCCTGCCCGGCGGCGTAGGCGAGTTGGGTCTTGAGTTCGGCCGTGGACAGCAGCCACGCGGGGAGGATCGGGCGGCGGGTGCCCTCCCGCACCGGCAGCGGCACGGTGACGGGCTGGTCGACGTAGACGCTTCCGCCGTCCTCGTCGTCGGGGTCGTCCACGGCCGTGGTGGTGGCGGGGCGGCGTTCGGCGCGCGCTTTGTCGAGGTCGACCACGCCGTCCTCGGCCATCTCGGCGGCCAGGCGCGCGAACAGCTCGTTCTCGGCGTCGTCGCCGGGGGTGTGGTGGTTCACTGGGGGCTTCCTTTCTCACTGCTTTGTGGTGCGGAAAGGGGGCCCCGGGGCGGCCGGACGCTGCCAGGCTGAGCGGCCACCCCGGGGTGATGAAAGGTCAGATCAGGTTGGGCTGGGGCCACGGGATGGCGCGGCACTCGGCGGCGTGGTTGTTGGCCTCGGTGCGGCTGGTGGCGAGCTGCCGGGCGATGTGGCTGTGGTTGCCGCAGCCCAGGCAGATCCAGGCGGCCTTGGGGTCGCCGTACTGGTCGGTGCCGTCGGTGTAGAGGGCGACCATGGCGGCGCTGAGGTTGAGGAACGCGGCGACCGTGCCGACCGGCAGGCTGGTGGTGGGGTCCTTGTGGATGATCTGCTCGGACATGGCGGTTGCTCCCGGGGTGTCGGTCAGGCGGAGACGATGAGGGCGGCGACGGTCTCGAAGGTGTGGTGCCAGGCCTGGTCGAGGGCGTAGGCGCCGTTCATGCCGTGGTCGGCCAGGCGCACGAACTTGCCCTTGCCGGTGGCGTCGGCCAGGCGCCGCAGCGGTTCGCGCCGGTCGGCGATGTAATGCGTGACCGCGGAGAGGGCGAGCGCGGCGGCGATCGGGCCGGGGCGCAGGCGGACGCCGAGCAGGCGGGTCCCGGCCAGCAGGACGGCGCCCTGGGTGGCGGTGTAGGCGGCGACGTGGGCAGCGCAGGCGCGGCGCCCGGCCGCGCTGGACTGCCCGTCGGTGTGGTCGTGCTGGCCCTTGGTCGAGGCCTGGTGGTCGGTCTGGACCCAGTGGTCCGCCACGTCGGCGGCGGCGCGGAGCAGGGCGTAGGAGGCGGCGAAACGGGCAGCGCGGACGCTGGTCACGATGGTCTCCAAAGAGGCTTTGGTGCAGGCGAGTTGGGGGTATTCAGGCCGCGAGGGGCACGGCGTCGGCGCAGGGCAGGCAGGTGCCCAGGTGCGCGGGCAGGACGTAGCCGGCATCGCGCCCGCACTGCGGGCAGGTGCGGCGGGCGGTGTTCGCGGCGGCCAGCGCCCGGAGCCTGCCCTCGGTCATGGGGCGGACGGGCGCGGCGAGGGTGAGGCGGTAGAGGTAGGCGACCCGGGGGCCCGACTTCGAGCGGCGGGAGCGCCACATGATCTGCGCGGCGACCTGCTGCCCGTTCGGGCGCAGGCCGCGGGCGCGGAGCTGTCGGCGGGTGAGCAGGCCGGCCGGGGCCATCCTCCACGGGTAGGTGGGGATGCCCCCGAACCGGTCGCCCTGCGGGTCCCAGAAGCGGGGCCGGGCCACGGCTACTCGTCCTCGCCCGGGTCGGGCCGGTAGTAGAAGCCGATGAGTTTCACCGGGACGCCGCTGTGGGTGATGGTGGCGGTGAGCCAGGCGAGCGTGCCGGACACGGCGGTGTCGTGGTCGAGGGCGCCCGGGTCGATGCCGAGGGCCTGGCGCCACTGCTCGAAGTGGTTGAGGCCGTTGTGCAGGGCGATTTCCAGGCCCCACCGGAAGGCGTGCGTGTCGGGCACCCGCAGGTACTGGAGCTGGACGGTCGGGGCGGGGAGCGTCGAGTGGGCGCTCAGGAGGGACAGCAGCACGCCGGCCGCGTTGATCTGGTCGGCGGCGGTGGGGAGGGTGTCGGTGTCGGTGGTCACGATGCCTGCTCCTCGTTGTGCGGGGTGGTGGTCTCTTCGGTGTCGGCCGGGACGGCGTGCAGGGCGGGGCGCTCCGTGCCGGCCGTGCCGAACTCCCGGTAGCGGGCGGCGACCCATCCGGCCGACCAGCCGGTCAGCTCGACCGCCCGACGCTGCGGGATACCGAGCGTCACGGCGGTCTGGACGGTCAGCCGGGCCCGGTCCTCGGGCAGGCGCTCGGTCGCCGCGGGCGCGGAGAGGAGTTCCTGCCGCAGCCGCTCGACCTCCTGCTCGGCGCGGCGCTCACGTTCACGCTCACGGCGCTCACGCTCGCTCGCCTCACGCTCACGGCGCTCACGCTCGGCCCGTTCGACCTCCTGCCGGCGCTGGCGTTCGGCGCGTTCGGCGTCCTCTCGGCGGGCCTGCTCGGCCCGTTCCTCGCGGGCGATGCTCGCGGCGT
The DNA here is from genome assembly GCF_055569215.1 of Kitasatospora sp. NPDC029312. Classification (NCBI taxonomy): domain Bacteria; kingdom Bacillati; phylum Actinomycetota; class Actinomycetes; order Kitasatosporales; family Streptomycetaceae; genus Kitasatospora; species Kitasatospora sp. NPDC029312. The sequence goes on from NZ_JBVHXY010000025.1 coordinate 42,881, forward strand.
GCTCACGCTGCTCGCGGGCCATCCGGGCGTCGTGCTCACGGCGCTCACGCTCGGCCTTCTCGGCCCGCTCGTACTCGGCCAACCGGTCCTCGCGTTCCTGCCGACGTCGCTCTTCGGCGCGGCGTTCACGCTCGGCCCGTTCATCGCGCTCACGGGCTTCACGGGCGGCTAGCGCGGCGGCGATCGCCCGCCGGTAGGCGAGTGAGGTCTCCGCCGTGACGATCAGCAGCAGCGGCGCCACCGCGTGGACCGACACCCCGACCGCGTCGCGGTTCAGGGCGGACAGACCCACGTTGAGCAGCACCGTCATGAGGCCGGTCATCCAGCGCAGCACGACTGGCCAGCGGCCCCCGTCGCCGCCGAGTCGGGCGAGCGTGCTGTCCATGCGGATCACGATCACCACCGCCGCGTCCACGACCAGCGGCAGGATCGGGGCCGTCCACTGCCAGCCGTCCGGGGTGTGTCCGGACATGAGCGGGGTCACCGTGAGCACGCTGTAGAGGACCGCGCCCAGCGTGATCGTCCACGTGCCCACGGCCAACGCTCGCTCCGCCGAGCGGATCTGGTCCGGGCTCATCGGCGCCTTCACCGCGACCACCGCCCGATGCGCGGTGAGCACGCCGTGAGCGACTGGTGAGCGATCGTGAGCGTCGCGAGCAAGCCCGACGTCACGGCGACGGTCTTGCGGAGGATCCCCATCACGCACCCCCGCCCAGGGCGAGTCCGGTGATGGCGGCAGCCTGCGCTCCGGTGAGCGTTCCGCGCTGGTTCAGGGCGGCGGCGAGGGCTGTCACCTGGCTCCAGAGGCCGTGCAGCCACATGTCGACGTGGTCGTGCAGGGCCGCGAGGTCGGCGGTCGGGTCGCAGCTGACGCCGTAGGTCAGACCGTCGGGGCGAGCGGGGCGCACATACCGGTCGATGATGGCCCGGTCATGGGCGGCGAGGAACTCGACCACCCAAGCGCGGTCCTGGGTCCACAGGCCCGTCTCGCGCAGCCAGCGGTCCTGCGCACGCTCCCCGGCGGCGCTGGCCAGCATGATCCCGCGCACCGGCTCGGCGCAGTCCGGCTCGTAGGTGGTGCTGCCAGCGGCGTCGGGGCTGTCCGGCCCGTGGCCGTGGCCGATGGCGATGGAGACGGACGTGAGCCGCATGCCGAGGCGGAGGGCCAGGACCGCGTGACCGGCCTCGTGCATCGCGATGCCATGCCGCAGCAGCGGCTCCGACAGGTTGAGGATGCGGTAGGCGGTCGTCGGCCCGTCCAGCAGCGGCTTAGGCTGGCGCGTGGTCAGCCCGGACTCGGCATCCGTGTGCCAGGTGGTGTGGAGGGTCGTGGTCATGCCGCCACCCCCGAACGGGTCCGGCGGCCGGCGGGGCGGTTGCGGTGCAGCGGGACGGGGGCGGTCCGCAGCAGCTCGGTGGCCACCGCCGCCGACTCCGGGTCCGTCTCCCACAGCTCCGCCAGCACCTCACGGGCCACGTCGGTACGGGCTCGGTATCCGTCCGCGCTCTCACCGGCCACGCCGCCGAACAACGCCCCGAACGGGTCGCTGTCGACGCCGAGCGCCAGCTCAACGAACTCCAGGGCCGAACCGGCCCGTTGACCTGCAACAATCGAACTCACGGGTTCACCTCTTCATTGGTTGGTGAGTGGACCCGGGGCCGCCGCGCGCCCGGCCAAGGAATGCGCGGCGGCCCGTTCCTCGGGCCCAGCCACTCGTCACATCACGAGCAGCCATGACCCCCGACCCGCCGCGGGCGGCACGGATCGGGGACCAAAGACACTCGTTCTTGATCAGCACACTGTTGAGTTCTCAAAGAACTGCGATCCGTGCAGCTCGCAGGGCGCGCGGCTGGGCCGCCTTCCCCCGACAACTGCGGGTCGCATTTGCACAGGACATGCAGGAATAGCGAGGCCAGAGAGCTTTGCTCTCTCTGTCGCACAGTTCAACTGTGAGGCAGAGAGGGCAGAGTTGGCAAGTCCATCGGCCGAGTGACATGCGGAAGCATTGGTTCCGGCCGGGGCGTGCGGCACTATGAGGCAGAGACGCAGAGGGATGTGGAGAGTTGATGGTCGAGTGGACCGGAGAGAAGTCCGCCTATCGGCAGGTGGCGGACGACCTTTGCGCGCGAATCGCTGCCGGCGAGTTCGCCTCCAGCGGGCGGATCCCGTCACTGACGGCGATCCGAACGCAGTACGAGGTGACGCAGACCGTCGCGCGGGCGGCTGTGACGCACCTGAAAGAGGCCGGGCTGGTGGTGAGCCACCAGGGCAAGGCGGCGTTCCTGGCCCCGGACGCTGCGACCAGGGCCGGTGTGATGACCGGGGATGCCGAGGGGCTGCGGCGGGAGCTGGCGGAGGTTCGAGAAGAACTTCGCGCGCTGGTTGCCCGAGTGGCGGAGCTTGAGGCCAAGTGATGGCTAGGCGGGGGGATCAGGGGATCGCGGGTTTGCCGTGGTCCCCTCTCTGCATATCGGGGCGGTTGGCTCCCCATTGCTGCCTCCTTGGTGGCGCGGACTGATCTCAGTTCACACCTGCCGCCAAGGAATCGGTATCACGGAGCCTTACCGGTATTCGGCTTCGCGTCTTTACACGAGTAGTATCACGACTTCTATCGCGATTTTCAGGTGACTCAACGAGCCGCTACACTCGCGGCACGAGCAGTTTCCTAGGAGGGGAATATGGCTCGGCAGCGCCCAGATTGGAATCCGGCAGTTCTCAAAGAGGTCAGGGAGTCCCACGGCCTGACCCTTGAAGAAGCCGGCGAGAAGCTGCGGGAAATCGGCGAGCGGCACAAGTTCAGCCTTGCGGCCAACTTTCAGACGGTCTGGGCGCACGAGAGAGGAACCTCGTACCCGCGCCCTGACTATCGCCGGGCCTACTGCATTCTCTACCGCCTGAATGAGGCGGAACTGGGCTTTCGCCGGGCTCTCCCCGGAGAGGTCGCTTCGATGCCCAGCCAGCGTTCAGCAGAGTCCGTTCCCGACTTGGCCGAGACCATCCGTGAGGCCCTTGGCAGTTTGCGTGAGGGCGTAGACGGGGTCGACGCCGAGGCGTTCCGCAGCCGCATCGTGGAAGAGTGGAAGCGCCGGACAGGCGGCGACGACGCCGGGCCGGCCGTTCTCCTGGTTGGCGGATACGCCGGTTCCGGAAAGTCCGAGTATGCCAAATTCATTGGCCGCCTCACTGGATGGCCAATTCTCGACAAGGATTCGCTAACCCGGCCGCTGGTCGACCAACTTCTGCTAGCCCTTGGAGGCGAGGCAAACGACCGGAGTTCCGACCTCTACCGCGAGAAGGTAAGACCGCTCGAATATCGCTGCCTCATGGAGGCCGCGTGGGACAACCTGAATTGTGGGACTTCCGTAATTCTCGACGCACCGTTCCTTGCGGAGTTCTCGCAAGCGGACTGGATGCAGCGCTTCTACAACCGGTGCAAGGCGAAGCGGGTCGCCGTGGCAGCGATCTGGGTCGAATGCGACCCCGAGTCGATGAGGGAGTACATCGAGTTTCGGGGCGCGGCGCGGGACATGTGGAAGATGGAGGCGTGGGAGGACTACCTGGCCACAGTCGACTTGAAGCTCAGGCCGGCTGGCCCCCACTTCGTCGTGGACAACCGCCTCGGCGCGGCCGTCGCTGCTGCCGACCAGGCCCGCGACGCGTTGAGCGGGGGCGGGCTGTGACCACCCGAGGTCTCATCCTCTATGGACCGCCAGCTGCCGGGAAGGACACCGTGACCAGGGCGCTCCAAGAGATCAGCGGGGACTACCGGCTGTTCTCGCGGTTGAAGGTCGGAGCGGGGAAGTCTGCCGGTTACCGAATGGGCACCGCCGACCAGCTCGCCGAACTGGAGAAGGCTGGCGACGTCGTGTACCAGAACAGCCGGTACGGCAACACCTACGTCATCGATCGCCCCGGGCTGGACGACGCATTCAACGCCGGTGTCCCGATCGTGCATCTGGGCCAGATCGAGGGCATCGACGCTCTGGTCGCGGGCTATCCGGCGGACTGGTCAGCCGTGCTGCTCTGGTGCTCGCGCAGGACGACCGAGGCCCGCTCCGTCAGCCGCGGCGATAGCGACACGGAGGCCCGGCTGACTGCGTGGGACGCCACCCAGGCCGACGTCGACGCGCACCCGGCGCAGGTGTGGGACCTCTCGGTGGACACCGCCACCGTCGAACCGGCAGAGGCCGCCCAGCTCATCCATGCGCTGCTATCGCGGCGCGGTGAGGTCGACCACCCGCAGTAGATGAGTCCGGCCCTTACGGGCGGGCCAGACGGTCAAGGGCCTCGTCGGGCGTCAGCCCGGCGAGGTCTTTGCTGTCCCCCCAACGCACCAGGGTCTGGGCAGCAGCCCGCAGCAGCTCGTCCGGCAGCCCAGCGGCGGACAGCATGTCGGCGGCCTCCTCCATCTCCGGCCCCCAACGCCACGCTCGCGCTGCGGTCTTGGCGATATATCCGGTCTCCACCAGGTAGCTACCCTGGCGTTTGCCAGCCACGTCCAACAGTGCCTCGTTCACGCCGTGGGCTCGTGCCGCGCCGAATGCCACGGCAGCCAGCACGCGGGATGCCTTCTGGTACGAGCTGTACGCCAGTTTCAGGGCCGACGCCTGGCCGACGTCACTGCCCAGCACAGGCGTCTCCACCGGGCTACCGGCAAACAGATCCCCCAGCAGCGCGACGGCGTCCGCCGCACCCGAAAGGTACAGCCGGGTCCGCTTGCCTCCGATCGGTGGTGAGCCGATCACTGCGCCGTCGACCACCGCGTGAGCGCATCCGCCCAGCACGGCGGCGATTCGCTGTGTCCGCTCCGGGTTGATCGCGTTGGCCTCCACGTAGACACCCGTGTATCGGCGTTCCGCAACGGCGCGGGCCATGTCCTCGGCGGCGGCCGGCGGGCAGATGCTGAGGACGATGTGGGCCTGTTCCAACAGCTCATCCAATCCGGCAACCGGTTCCAGCCTGGCCCGCTCAGCCCGTGCTGCCGTGGCCGCGCTACGGCCTGCTGGACACCAGAGCACTCGCGCCGCGTTCGCTCGGGCGCACGCGGCCACTGCGGCACCCATGTTCCCGGGGTGGAGAATGCCGACTGTCGGCTTGATGGTCATCGTGCAATCTCCGGAAGTCCGAGCAGGAAGTCTGCGGCGTCGACGGTGGTCTCGGCGATGTGGTCGGGGGCCAGGCCCGGGGCAGACCAATCATTCCCAGCCGAGATCCAGATGGTCCGCAGGCCAGCCGCGCTGGCCCCAACGATGTCCGTCACCGGGTTGTCGCCGACCATCCAGACATCGCCTGGCAGTTCTCCCTCGCACCTCGCAACCGCCACCCGGAACGCCTCGGGATCTGGCTTACGGACCCCAACCTCCTCCGAGATGCAGACCCCATCCATTCGGCCGAGGACGCCTGTAGCGGTCAGCTTGGCCCGCTGGATGTCGGCAGCCCCGTTGGTCAACACGCCCACCGACCAGCCAGCAGCACGCAGCCGATCGAGCCGGGACAACGTCGCCGGAGCGCAGACCACCCGCGCGGCCAGCCCGGCCACGTAGCTGTCCCACAGCTCCACAGCGGACTCCCCCAGACCGAGGGTGCTGCGGATGCCTTCGAACGTCTCCGGCGTCGCGCGCTCTCGAAGTGCCTCGGACACCGCCTGGGCGGCCTCCGTCGACAATCCCCGAGCCGCGCTGAAATCGGTGACCCAACCCGTCACGGCGCCGTTCCGGTTGATCAACGTGTTGTCGAGGTCCATGAGAACGAGCCTGCCCATGCGGCGACCCTACCTGCGAGGGCGGGGCGGCATCTGAGCATCAGCCCTGACCAGCGCAGAAGGCCGTACTCGTAGTCTCATCCACAGTCTCATCCGCCGCCGTTCGCGGACGTTCAGTCGACCGCCCAACGGCGCTGCAACCAGCGTGATGAACGTCGGCGGACCCCGGCGGATGTCGGCATGCAGAGTTGGAAAGCGTGTTGGGGGCAACCCCTCACGAGTTCGAATCTCGTATCCTCCGCCTTCACGAAGGCCCGGACTGTTTACCAGTCCGGGCCTTCGTCGTTCCCTCATGCCGGAACCCCGCTTCGACCACCGTGCCGGTCCGAAGGGGAGCCGGCTGTTGCCAGCCGGTCTCGCGCGCAGTTGGCCCTTCCACGACACCTGCGCCAACGGCGACGACCTGTCTCAAGGCCTCCGCCGGTAGGCGTGCACTCCGTGCTTCCATGGAAGCGTGGTCCTTTATGTCGGCACCTCGGGCTGGCAGTACGACGACTGGCGTGACGTCCTGTACGCGCCGGGAACGCCACGGCGGCTCTGGCTGGAGCAGTACGCCCAGCAGTTCGCCACGGTGGAGAACAACAACGCCTTCTACCGCCTGCCCACGACAGCGACCTTCGCCGCCTGGCGGGAGCGGACCCCGGAGGGGTTCGTGATGGCGGTCAAGGCGAGCCGCTACCTCACGCACATCAAGCGCCTGCACGACCCCCAAGAACCGGTGCAGCGACTGCTGTCGGCCGCCGAGGGGCTGGGCTCGCGGCTCGGACCGGTTCTGCTCCAGCTCCCACCCACACTGCGGGCGGACGTCGACCTCCTCGACAACTGCCTGGGGTGCTTCCCAGCCGGGGTGAGGGTGGCCGTCGAACCACGCCACGATTCATGGTGGGTGCCGGAGATCCGGGCGGTGCTCGAACGGCGTGACGCCGCCCTCTGCTGGGCGGACCGCCGGGGACGCCCGGTCACACCGCTGTGGCGAACCGCCGGCTGGGGCTACCTACGCTTCCACGCCGGCCTGGCGCAGCCGCCGCCCCGGTACGGTCGGCAGTCGCTGGCCACCTGGGTGGCGAGGGTCGCCGAGGCCTGGTCGGATCAGGCCGACGTGTACGCGTACTTCAACAATGACCTCGGCTGTGCGGCTCCCCTCGACGCCGTCGCCTTCGCCCGAGCGGCCGCCAGGGTCGGCCGGACGGCGAGCCGCACGCCGCAGGACCTGACAGTGAGGCAGGCCTGATCCGCAATCGGCTGATCGTCTCCGGTGAAGTCCAGAGCGGGGTGTTGTCACGGGTGAACGTCGCCGAGTTGGACAAGGACGAGGCGCGACAGGCGCGTCGGCTGCTCGCGGATGCCGGCCTGCACGGGCACAAGTACGCGATCGACGCCGTGCTCGCCGTGGTGGCGCTGCGGCAGCGAGGGCAGGTGACGGTCTTCGCCTCGTACACGGCGGATCTGGAGAGGCTGCTACCGGACCACGTCGTGGTGGTGAGGGTCTGACCTTCCAGCCCTTCCCGGTTGCGGCCCCGCGGGGTGAACCACCAGGACGTGATTTCCCGGGCCTACCGACTCGGCATGAAGTGGACACCGGGCCGCAAGTAGCCGACTGGCTTGCAAATCCAAGTCGGCGCGGCACGGGCGGCGACGCGCTCGAAGGCGCGGTGAGGGGTGCCGCAGAAACCCGTAGGAGAGCAGAACCCCTGGTCTCAGTTCTGGTCTCATTCATCCCCGTCCAACTGGGTTCAACCGCTGCCCAGCGGCTCGCTCTGCCGCAGCTCGAACCAGGCGTGGACGTTGATGAACGGGATCCGGGAGAATCGGAAGGCGTGTGGGGGCAACCCCTCACGAGTTCGAACCTCGTATCCTCTGCCTCAGTCGAAGGCCCGGACCGCACCACGCGATCCGGGCCTTCGTCGTCTCGTGGTTGCAGCCTTCGGAGGCAGGACTGTGCCCTGTCGGCCCGTCGAGCCATGACCGAGAGCACAGCACGGCCCCCGGCCCCCGGCCCACGCCAAGAGGAGAGCGCGCTGGTGCCGTCGACAGCGATCCAGACACGTCTCCGCGAGTGACTCAGAGCCAGTCGCACCGGCACCGCCTCCAGCGACCCTAGCGACAGCAGACCCGTCCAACGCTCGCCCCGGCGGGGCAGGCGTCATCCCCTCTGGCGACTAGGCGGCTACCGGCGAGCATCAATTCGGCACTGCCACCCCCGGGGAAGAAGCATGAGCACGCAAAGCGCGCAGGTGCGATAAAGCGGGCGATTTATCCCCGGGTGCCGAGTGCCCCGACTGCCTCGGAATTGACCCGGATCGGCGCTCGACGAACCGCAGCCCTAGCTACTCGTCGAATATAGAAGGACACTGCATAATGTTTCGACGCCGGCGCCAAGAGCCCGCACCGAAACCAATCCGGGTAGTAGTGGGCCGATCATCCTGCCGCCGCTAATTCCAGCTCGGCATACGACTGACGAGCCTTCTCGATGTGCCGCCCGTTCCGCTCCGACCAGGCGACGATGCCCTGGACGATCTGCAGCAGGCTCTCCCCCATGGGCGTGAGCTCGTAGATTACGGCCGGCGGCCTACTGCCGACGACCCGCCGCTCGATGAACCCGTCCCGCTCCAGGCGCATCAGGGTCTCGGACAGAACCTTGCCCGAAACGCCCTCCATGCCGGATTTGAGATCGCAAAATCTTCTTGCACCTGCGGCAATATGCTGGCATGCGAGCATCGTCCACCGCTCGCCAATACGGTCCATCACCAGTCGCGCAAGGCACTCGACATTCATTCGGCTCTCCCCCAGGGCCGCCTGTTACTTGAAGGTAACCATAACTCCCCGAGGTGCTGTCGTCACGGTGAAGTGGATCACGCTTGTGATCTATAACTGGGGCCGTCCACCAACACCACTTCCCGGGGGGTTCCTTATGCCGATTTCGTCCGACCAGACCGTTACGGCCCTCAGCACGGCCGCCCAGGCCGCTCCCGCGTGGCAGACGGCCGGTGCCACCGTCCGCTTCGTGCTCGCCGAGCCCGCCGCCGAGGTGACGCTCGACCCCCAGGGGCAGGCAACCGACGCCGCCCCGACCCACGTGCTGCGGATCAACTGGTCCGATCTGCTGGACATCACCGCCGGCCGCCGCAGCTTCCTGCGCTCGGTCACCGGTCGCCGGCTGTCCTCCCACGGGCCGGTGATGCAGACCTTCGCCTTCGGTCAGGCCCTGGAGACCTTCGGCCTCGGTCGCTGACCACCTGGTCGTCGACTGTCCGGAACCACGTCGTCACCCAGAAGAACACCACCCAGACGAGGAGCACCCATGCCTGTCACTCACACCCCCGCCGACCACCCGCTGCTCTCCGCCCATGAGGCCGACGTCCTGCGCACCATGGTGGCCTTCGCCAAGGATCAGGTGGCACCCGGCGCCGCCGAGCGCGACGCCATCGAGAAGGGCCAGGTGGACTGGGAGACCGTCCGCGCCGGCCACGAGCTGGGACTGCTACGGATGGCGATCCCGCGGGAGATGGGAGGCCTCGGGCTGAGCCAGATCGCCATCGCGCTCGTCCTGGAGGAGCTGGCCGCCGCCGACCCCGGCATGGCCCTGATCTTCGGCGCGACCAATCTGTTCCAGACACCGATCCTGATCTCCGGCGACACCCGCCTGCAGGAGCGTTACCTGCCGAAGTTCCTCGGTGCCGACCCGGTCCTGGCGTGCAACGCCGTGGCCGAGGAGCGCAACGGCACCGACCTGGTACTCCCGCAGAACGCTCCATACGCCCAGGAGATGACCAGCGCGAAGCGCTCCGGCGGCGAGTTCCTCCTGAACGGCACCAAGCGGTACATCACCAACGCCCCCGTGGCCACGTACGCGACGGTCATGGCCAACCTCGAAGGCGAGCCCGGCTCGACCGGCATGACCTGCTTCGTCACGGATCTCGAACAGGACGGTGTCGCCCGCGGCGAGATCCACGACAAGGTCGGCTACCGGACTGCGCCGGCGGGCGAGCTGGTCTTCACCGACGCCCGGGTGCCCGAGGAGAACGTCCTCGGCGGCGAGCGCGGCGGGTGGGACCTCAACGTGGCGATCGGCAACGTGACCCGGGTGACCTGCGCGTCGGTGTCCACCGGCATCGCCCGGCACGCCCTGGAGCGAGCCGTCGCGTGGAGCGGAAGCCGTCGGCAGGGCGGGCGGATGCTGTTCGAACACCAGATGTCCGCGCGCAAGCTGGCCGACATGGCCGCGCGGGTCTCCGCCTCCCGAGCGCTCTACTTGGACGCCGTGGTCAAGGCCGACAACATCCTGCCGACCCCGGCCTACGAGCCGGCCGTCGCCAAGCTGGTCGCCGACCGCGCCGCCATCGACAACGCCGACGCCGCGATGGCCCTGATCGGCGCCCAGGCCTTCCAGCGCGGCGACGGCATGGACCGGGTCCTGCGGGACGCCTACGGGCCGCGGATCTACGAGGGCTCCCCCGAGGCTCTCGCCCTGGTGATCACCGGTGAGCTGTTCGGCGTGCCGGAGATCCGATGACCGCGGCCCTCACCGACAGCCATCGCGATCAGCTTCTGCGCGAGGGTGCAGAGGTCGAACTGCCTGGCCTGGAAGACGTACTGACAGGCGATCCGCTGTTCCACGCGGAGAGTCCCGAAGGGCTGCTGGTCCTGACCGTGGCCGGTGCTCAGCTGCCGACCCGGATGCTGGAGCAGGTCTACCGGTTCCGCCTGCTGCAGTACCTCCGGCGCGGGTGGGTCAACGAGACCGTGGTCGCCGCGCTGGGGCTGCACACCGAGCCGTACGACGACTTCGCGCTGCGGGACTTCCACACCCTGGTCGTCGAGCGGTCCACCGGTCTGCTTCGCGGCTACGGCACCCTGGCCGCCGCTCGCGACCACGTCCCCACCTCGCTGGGCGATCCCGGCCACCGGCCGTACGTGGTCGAGCGTGACTACGGCCTCTCCCTGGCCGACCACCTCGGCCCGGGGACCTCCTCGGCCGTGGTGTGGGAGGGCAAGCGGCTGGTCCGCGACTTCGCGATGCCGCGCTCGCAGGCCGCGGTCACCGTCCCCTGGTGGGTCTACCTCGCCTGGGCAGCGGGCTGCCTCGAAGTGCTGGACAGCGGCCCGAACGGGGCCGTCGTGGGGGACGGCAAGCTGGAGGGCGCCGTCAACCAGCTGCGGTTGCTGGGCTTCGCCACCCGGACACTGCTGGACACCACCCCCGTCCCGCCGGACCCTGCCGAACTGTTCGCCCCGATGTGGGACCAGGAGGAGCGCTCGTATCCGTTCGTCCTCACGGACGAGGGGGCGCTGAGGCCCACGCTCGAGTACCTGCGGGAGCTGCTCGGCTCCGGTCACCAGGGCTCGGTACGCACCCGACTCGTCAACTTCCTGGAGGCCAGAGCATGACCGCGATCGACGTGGACGACCCGGCGCACGCCCGCGCGCTGGATGAGTCGCAGTTCTACGCCTGCCTGACCCAGCGCAACCAGGGCCTGATCCCGGACGAACTGCAGGAGCGGATCGGTCGCGCCCGCCTGCTGATCGCCGGCTGCGGTTCGATCGGCGGAGCCACCGTGCAACCGCTCGGCCGCATGGGCTACCGGCACTTCGTACTGGCCGACGTCGGCCAGTACGAGCTCAACAACCTGAACCGGCAGAACGCCACCGTGGACGACCTCGGCCTGAACAAGGCCTCGGTCGGCGCCCGGCTGCTGCGCGGGATCAACCCGCACGTCGACGCCGAGGTGGTGGCCGACGGTATCACCGAGGCCAACGTCCGGGCCCTGGTCGAGCAGGCGGACGTCATCGTGGACGGCGTCGACGTCACCACTCCCTCGGGTCTGGCGGCCAAGATCAGCCTGCACCGGGAGGCCTGCCGGCAGCGCAAGCCACTGGTGACGGCATGGGACATGGCGGGGATGCTCGCCGCACAGTGCTTCGACTACCGGGTGGTCCGGGAGATCTTCGACGGTCAGCTGCTCCCGGGCGACGAGCAGCGGCTGGACACGTGGGAGGTCATCTTCCGGATCGCGCCGCGGGGCCACATTCCCGGCGAGATGTACCGCGAACTGCGCCGCGGGCTGGCCAGGACTGACTACAGCGTCCCTCAACTTGCCGAAGCAGCAACGCAGTTCGGGGCACTTGCGGTACACATGGTCAATGTCCTGGTCTCCGGGCGGACGCTGCCCCGCACCGTCGCGGTCGACGTGCACCGTGTCGCGATGACGCCGGGGCGCCGCATTCTCGACCACGTCCAGCGGTACCTGGAGGGGGCGCGCTTCCTCGCCTTCCTGCCGCGGGAGCAGGCCTGGAACGGCTTCGCCCCTGCGCCGGTCTACCGAGCCCGCCGCCAATGGGCCCTGCGTGTCGTCGGCACGCCGATCGAGAGGACAGCACATGAGCGTTGAGTTCACCTACACCGACATCCGCACCGACGGCATAGCGCTGACCGCCGAGGAGTCGGAGCAGATCGCGAACGCCGCGCTGACGGTCGCCCTGGACTTCCGGGACCACTCGCTGCACGACGCCGGCCTGCTGCACGCGGTCGAGCTCGCAGCGTCCGCACTACCGGCCCCGGTACGCAGAGCCCTGATCACCTTCCGCGACCGGAGCAACGCCGCCGGGTGCCTGCTGCTCACCGGCCTGCCGGTCGGCGAACTGCCCGCCACTCCGGCCCGGACCGAGGACGAGCCGGTCTGGTCGGAGGTCCCGGTGGCGACCATCAGCCAGCTGATGGTCATGTCGGTGCTGGGCCGCTCGATCTCCTACAGCGACGAGAAGAACGGTCGCCTGGTCCAGGACGTGTGCCCCAAGCGCGGCGCCGAACAACGCCAGGAGAACAGCGGATCCGTCCTGCTGGAGCTGCACACCGAGGACGGCTTCCACCCCAACCCGCCGCACTTCCTCAGTCTGATCTGCCTGCGGTCGGACCACGACGAGGTGGCGGCCACGGTCAGCGGGGGGATCGGCGACGCGCTGCCGCTGCTGGACGAGGACACAGTGGAGGTGCTGCGGCAGCCGGAGTTCAGGATCCGGTTCAGCTCCTCCTTCGTGCCGGACCCCTCGGTCAGCGCGCTGACCCCGGCCATGCCGATCCTCACCGGCAGCGCCGAGCATCCGGATCTCACCGTGGACTTCAACGCCACCACCGCGACCACCCCGCGCGCCCAGGCCGCACTGGACCGGCTGGAGGAGGCCGTGCGCCATTCGCTCAAGGGGCTGGTTCTGCGGCCGGGCGAGCTGATCATCCTGGACAACCGCCGCGCGGTGCACGGGCGCACCGATTTCACGCCGCGTTACGACGGCCGGGACCGTTGGCTCCGGCGATCCTTCGTGGTGACCGACCTGCGGCCGGTCACCGGGTTCCTCGGCCAGGGCCGGAGCCACCTGCCGGTGACCCCGGGTCACGACCGACCGACGTCGCGGCCACTCGCCGAGCGCGTCCTGGCGAGCGCGATCGGCGCCTGACACCGCGCAGCGCGGCTCAGGTCAGCCAGGCGCGCGCCTCCGGGCGCTCGTCGGTGAGCTGCTTCAGATGCCCGTCGACGGTCGTGGCGGCCCGCTGGAAGACCTCCCGTCCTTCGGCGGTGAGGCGGATCTGGGAGCCGCGACCGTCGCCCGGGGAGGGCTTGCGGTCCACGTACCCCGCCTCGACCATCTGCGCCACCAGGCGTGAGACCTGGGGCTGGCTGCGCGAGGTGCGGGAGGCGACCTCCCCGGGGCGGTGCCATTCCTGCTCCGCCCAGAGCACCTCCATGATCTCGTAGGCGCTCACGCAGAGATCGAACTCGTCGGACAGCGTGTGCTCGATCCGCTGGTTCACCAGCGCGCAGACGCGCACCAGGGACAGCCAGCGGTCGGCAAGAGGAGTGTTCGCCACGCTTCGCAGTCTAGATCCGACCCACTGGCATGTCGATTCATGCGCATGTATCTTGTCTCTCGGAAAGGAGAACCCGATGACTGAGGCAATCTCACTCGTGGATGCCAAGCAGGAGAACGACCGAGAGTCCGACCAGAGGCCGGGGCAGGAAACCCCGAAGGCCTCCTGGCTGCCGATGGCTGCAGTCGGCGTGGCCCAGCTGATGGTGATGCTGGACTCGACGGTCGTGAACGTGGCGCTGCCCTCGATCGGGACCGACCTCCCGGCCGACCAGACCGCCCTCCAGTGGACGATCAGCGCCTACGTCCTGATGTACGGCAGTCTGCTGCTGTTCGGCGGCCGGGTCGCCGATGTCATCGGACGCCGCCGGTCCTTCCTGTCCGGCCTGGGCCTGTTCGCCGTCGCGTCCGTCCTGTGCGGGATCGCGGGCAACCAGGAACTGCTGGTCGCCGGCCGTGTGCTCCAGGGCGTGGGTGCGGCGGTGCTGTCCGCCGCCGCGCTGTCGATCGTGGTGACGGTCTACCAGAACGAGGAGCAGCGCAAGGCCGCCCTCGCCACCTGGAGCGGCCTCGGCGTGATCGGCGCCATCCTCGGCGCCGTCCTCGGCGGGCTGATCGTGTCGGCCGCCAGCTGGCGGTGGGCCTTCCTGATCAACATCCCGATCAGCCTCGCCTCCGGGATCATCGGCCTGCGCAGCCTCGCGCCGATGCGCTCCGACGTCCGCCGTCCGCTGCGGCTGCCCACCGCTTTCCTCGCCACCCTCGGCCTCGCCTGCCTGTCCTTCGGCCTGATCCGGCTGCACGACGGAATGACCTCCCCGACCGCCTGGATCAGCATGGGCCTGTCCGCGGTCCTGCTCGCCGTGGTCGCCGTCACCGAGCTCGGCAAGTCCGACCCGCTGCTCCCGCTGCACCTGCTGCGCATCCCGACCTACTGGCTCAGCAGCCTGGGCCTGCTGCTCGCCGCGATCGTGATGATGGGCAGCTCCTACCTGGCCAGCAACTACTTCCAGGGCGCGCACGACATGAGCGCCTTCGCCACCGGTCTGTCGATGCTGCCGATGGGCCTGGCCGCTCTGGTCTTCGCCACGGTCGTGCCCAACCTGATCGCCAAGGTCGGCCCCGGCGGGACGTACCTGATCGGCGCACTCACCCAGATCGCCGGCGCCGCCGTTCTGATCACCGGACCGTCCAGCACCGCGGTCGCGATCATCGCGCTGACCGTCATCGGGGCCGGTCTGCCCACCTGCTTCGTCCCGCTGTACGGGATCGGCACCGCGCACGTCCGCCCGGAGGAGTCGGGCGTCGGCTCGGGCCTGCTGAACACCTTCAACGAGAGCGGCGCCGCCCTCGGCATCGCGGTGATCGGCACCGTCCTGGCCACCTCGTTGGATGGCGAGCTGGAGTCCGGCGCAGCCGCCCCGGACGCGATGACCATCGGCGTCGGCAACGGCTTCCTCGCCGTCGGGATCTGCGCCGCGCTCGCCGCCTGCATCGCCATGGGCCTGCACCGACTGACCCGCCGCACGCAGGCCGGGAACGAGACCACGGAGTCCTGACGACTCCCTCCCCCGGGCCGCCCCCGGCCCCCGGAACGCTCGACCGAACCCCCGTCGGTCGGGCGTTCCGCGTTTCGGAAGGTCGAGCACCGGGCCCCGGCCTGTCGCTCCGTATTCCTAGCGGCCGTGCGTACGTGCGTTTCAGGCAGCCTGGCACGCGGGTGAGCTATAGGTCTCTCGTTGAGCTGCTCGACGTGGACCGGAATCGCTTATGGGGCATCCTGGCAGCTTCCCGCGTGTCGGGCACAGGGCACTACGAGCGACGGTACCGGCCGATGACCTGGACGAAAGCTCCTGGCGGCGTGGGTGGCGGCTTCGGGGGACGTTCCCGCCCTGTCGGGGGTGCTGCGGGGGAGCCCGCGACGCCGTGGGAGCGGCGGACGGCGGCAACCTGCTGTGGTCGCTGCAGGAGACCACGGGCGGACGCAACGTCTTCGCGGTCACCCGGGTGACTTACGGCGGCGGCTGAGCACCGGGCCCGTGTCCGCGGTCCCGGTGGTCCCCGATCCGGCACTGCGACGGCGTTCGTTCCGGCGCGGCGGTCCGGAGCGTTCGAGTGGTGTCGGACGGCCGACGGGGCGAGATCGCGGTGTCCTAGGCAACCGTCCGTCCTCGCGTGGCGCATGAGTGGAAAGGGCGCTTCGGCGCCCGGTCCCTGTCCTCGAGGTGCGGAGTGTTCATGTCGCCGCTGTCCGTGGTCCGTCGCGTGGTCGTCGCCCTGCTGCTTCCCCTGCTCGCTCTCGTCGCCGTTCTCGGCGGCGCCAAGGAGTCGTTCGCCGGTGCGGTCCCGAAGGGGGTCCGCGCCGAGGCGGTGGACTGGGATGCACTGGCCCGCTGCGAGAGCGGAGGACGCTGGAACACCGCCACCGGGAACGGCTACTACGGGGGACTGCAGTTCGACACGGCGACCTGGCGCGCCAACGGCGGCCTCGCCTACGCTCCCCGCCCGGACCGGGCGACCCGCGAACAGCAGATCGCCGTGGCCGAGCACGTCGCCGCGAGACGCGGTCTCGCCCCGTGGGCGGCTTGCGGAGCCCGCGTCGGCCACAGCGTCGACCGTTCGGGCAGCGACACCGGCGCCCCCGCCCGCAGCCACCGCCCGACGCCGCCACGGCCGCACGCCCCCGCCACGCTCACGCCGCCCACCGACCGCACGCACGACTCGTCCGGCGCGGCGGACACCCCCGCGGCCACCGACGCAACCGCCGACGCGGGCACCGACGCCGCGACGGACGCCGCGACGGACGCCGCGACGGACGCCAGCGGAGCGGACGTGAACAGCTGGACGGTGCGCTCCGGCGACACCCTCGGGAGCATCGCGCAGGAGCTCGGCACTCCCGGCAGCTGGCCGGCCCTCTACGCGCTCAACCAGGACATCATCGGCAGCGACCCCGACGTGATCCTGCCCGGCCAGGTCCTCGCGCTGCGCTGACCGACGCGGGCGGCTCGCCCCGTATACGCAGCCCGTCATGGCCCGTGTCCAGCCGTCGTCCGGCGGCCGCCGTGGTTCGTCGAACACCGTGTGGGCGGGCGTGTGGGCTCCCCAGTCGCTCCGGGCTTCAGCTCGGCAGGTCGAACATGTCATCATGTGATGACATCGTCTGATGACATAGCTGACGCGAGTCTCAGACACTCGATCTCCGACAAGGGAGGGCGCGTCCATGGAGACCCCGGCGGGCCTGTCGACGTGGCGGGAGCGGGCCCTGGTGCCCGTGCTGGTGTTCCTCAGTGCCGTGGTGGCGGTGATCAGCAGCCTCGGGGCACCGATGATCCCGACCATCGCGGCCGTCGACCACGTGTCGCTCGCCGAGGCGCAGTGGTCGCTGACCATCACGATGCTGGTCGGGGCGGTCGCCACTCCGGTGCTCGGGCGGCTGGGCGACGGACCGGCCCGGCGTACCGTCACGCTCACCGCCGCGGCCCTGGTGGTGGTCGGCAGCGTGCTGGCCGCGCTGCCGCTCGGCTTCAGCTCGCTGATCGCCGGGCGGGCGCTGCAAGGCGTCGGGGTCGGGCTGACCCCGCTGGCCATCGCCACCGCGCGGGACGCCCTGCCCGCCGCGGCCTCCCGCTCGGCGGTCGCGCTGCTCTCCATCACCACCGTCGCCGGCGTCGGCCTCGGCTACCCGATCACCGGGCTGATCGCCCAGTCCTTCGGCATCCACGCCGCCTTCTGGTTCGGCGCCGTGATCAGCGCGCTGGCGCTGGCGCTGGCCGCCCTGGTGCTGCCCGCGGCCGGGCGCCGGGAGCGGCGCCCGCTGGACGCGCTCGGCGCGGTCCTGCTCGGGCTGGCGCTGGTCGGACTGCTGCTCGTACTCAGCGAGGGCGAGAACTGGGGCTGGGGCAGCACCCGGCTGTGGACGGTCGCGGGCGTCTCGCTGCTGCTGATGATCGGCTGGATCCGGCGCGAGCTGCGCACCGCCCACCCGCTGGTGGAACTGCGCAGTCTGACCAACCCGGTGGTGCTGACCGCGGACGTGGCCGGGCTGGTCGCGGGCGTCGGGATGTACCTGCTGATGTCGCTGGTGATCCGCTTCGTCCAGACCCCGACCAGCACCGGCTACGGCCTGGGCGCCTCGGTCGTGGTGGCCGGTCTGGTGCTGCTGCCCTTCTCCACGGTCAGCCTGCTGTCCAGCAAGGTCGTCCCGGGCCTCGCCCGGCGCACCTCGTCCGCCCTGGTGCTGCCGCTGGGGTGCGCGGTGTCGCTGGTCTCGATGCTGTTCTTCCTGTTCGCCCGCGCCCATCTGTGGCAACTCCTGGTGGTGATGGGGATCGCCGGTCTCGGCGTCGGCTGCACCTTCGCCGTGATGCCGGGCCTGATCGTCAACGCGGTGCCGGCGGACGAGGTCGGCAGCGCGGTCAGCTTCAACCAGCTGCTGCGCACCGTCGGCTACTCCACCGGCAGCGCGCTGTGCGGCGCCGTACTCCAGGCGCACACCGCGCCGGGACAACTGCTGCCCGCGAACAGCGGCTACCGGGACGCGGCGCTGATCGGCTGCGCCGTGTGGGTGGTGATCGGCCTGGCTACGATCGTCCTGCCGCGGCTCAGTGCCGCGACCGCCGCCCGGAGGGGGCCCCGCGTGGACGAGGAGCTGATGGTGGAAGAGAGCATCGCCGACGGCGTGGCCGGCGTGGCCGGCGAGGGCGGCGTGCCCGTGCTGCGGGCCGGGGCCGAACGGTGACCGAAGCGCCCGGGAACGAGGTGCCCGCCGTCGCGGACGACGGACGACCGGAGCCCGCGGCCCCCCGGCGCCGGGACGCCGCCCGCAGCCGGGAGCTGCTGATCCGGGCGGCGATGGAACTCTTCGCCGACCGCGGCTTCGACCGCACCACCATCCGCGAGATCGGCGACCGGGCCGGCGTGGACCCGGCCCTGATCGCCCGCTACTTCGGCGGCAAGACCCAGCTCTACCTGGCCACCGTGCGCATGGAGTTGGGCGACTCGACGCCGGCCGACCTGCTGGACGAGGACCGCCTGCGCACCCTGGTGGAGCGGCTCACCCGGCGCGGCCCCGGCCCGTCCTTCCAGGCCGCGGTCCTGCCCGGCGACAACACCGAGGTCCAGCAGGCCGCCCGCACCTACCTCCAGGAACGGCTGGTCGAACCGCTGCACCAGCGCTTCGCCGCCGAACACGTGGACCGCCCCCGGCTGCGAGCCGAGATCGCCGCGGCGGCCTTCGCCGGGATCGTCCTGGCCCGTTCCAGCGGAGCCTTCACCGAGCTCGCCCAGGCTCGACCCGAGGAACTGCTCCCCCTTCTGCACGACCTGCTGGCGGCCAGCCGCCCGGCCACCTGACCACCTGACCACCTGACCACCTGACCACCTGACCGAGCGCCGGTCGGCGGCTCGTGCCGGTGCCGCCCGACCACCCCGACGCGCCCGTCACTCCACCAGGACGCCTATCTCGTGGGCGGCGTTACGGTCGCCGGCGAGCGGCTGGACGCGCCCGGCGGCGTCGGTGGCCCGGCAGCGGACGCGGTGCGGGCCCGGAGTGAGGTCGTACCGGAGCCGGAAGCGCTGCCAGCCGGGGTGCGGGCCGCGCCGCTCCAGCTCGGCGGGCTGCCAGTCGGCGTCGTCCACGGCGATCTCGACGGCCGTCACCTCGGTCGAGCTCCAGGCGTAGCCCGCCAGTTCGCAGGCTCCGGCCGGGACGGATCCGCCGTCGCGCGGGGCGAGCAGCTTGCTGCTGACGTCCATCTCCCGGACCGGCCGGGCCTCACCCCCGCCGGGCGGGACCCGGGTGTACAGGCGCGTGGTGAACAGGTGGTCGGGGCGCTCGGCGGCCAGCACGATCCGGGTCAGCCACTTGACCGAGTTGGTGCCGAACATCCGGGGCGCCACCGCCCGCACCGGGTACCCGTGGTCGGGGCGCAGCGGTTCGCCGTTCATGGTGTGCGCGAGGACGACCTCGGCGTCCGCCTGGTCGAGGGGCAGGTCCTTGAGGTACGTCACACCGCTCTCCCCCGCGAAGTCACCGCGGTCGGCGCCCTCCAGCCAGACGTGCCGGGCCTCCGGGCGCGGGCCGGCCAGCGCCAGCACGACGGCGAGCGGGACCCCGGCCCACTCCAGGTTGGTGACGGCCCGGGTCGGCACGTCGGGGCGCAGCGGATTGCCGAAGCACTCGTGGACGGCGGTGAAGCGGGTCTGCGGCAGGCCCTGAAGGGCCGGGAAGTCCAGCCGCAGAGGCCGCTCCACCAGGCCCTCGACGGTGAGCGTCCAGGTGTCCCGGTCGAGTCTCGGGTGCGGGCCGAGGTGGTTGCGGACGAAGACCTCCTCAACCGGCGTGATGAAGAGGTCGGGTGTCTCCGGATCCGTCCTGATCATGCGTCACTCCCCCGTCCGGCGGTCGTCATTCTCGGGATCGACGGTACAAGGAGCGACTGACAACCCAGGGCCCACAGCGCGGCGATCCGGTCGGCCGGGCGGCTCCGCCGGCCACCGCTCAGGCCCGGGAAGCCCGCGCCGCCACCTTTCGGGGCCGGAGGGCCGGGTGCCGACTCGTAGGAGCCCGACGGCCCCGGCCGCGTGGGGCAGCCGGGGCCGGTGCGGGTGGCCGGCGGGGGCAGCCGGGGCCGGTGCGGGCGGCCGGCGGGGGTCAGCCCGCCGCCTTGACGGTGGGCTGAGGGGAGTCGACCGCACCGGCGGGGGCGGGCGGCTCGGCGGCGGCGTCCTCGGCCTGATGGGCCGGCTTGCGGCGCATCAGGACCAGGGTGAGCGCCGCTGCCGCCAGGACGGCGACGCCGCCGGCCGTGAAGGTGGTCGAGGTCGCGGTGTTGAAGGCCCCGCGGGCGGCGCCGGCCAGGGCCCCGTCGCCGGTGGCGGCGGAGAGGGCGAGCGCGTCGGTGACGGCGTGGCGGGCCGGGGCGGGGGCGCCGGACGGCATCGAGCCGGTGTAGGTGCTGGAGAGCACGGTGCCGAGGACGGCCACGCCGAGGGCGGCGCCGGACTGCTGGATGGTGTCGTTGAGCGCGGAGCCGACGCCCGCGTGCTCGGCGGGGATCGCACCCATCAGCGCGTTGGCGGCGGCCGGCATGCCGAGGCCGGATCCGATGCCCAGCACGAGCATGGCCAGGGCGACCTTGGTGAAGCCGTCGCCGACGGAGAGGGTGGACAGCAGGCCGAAGCCGCCCGCGATGATCACCATGCCGATCGAGGTCAGCACCCGTGGCTGGAGCTTCTTGCCGAGCGCCGCGCCGAGCGCGTTGAAGGCGAGGGAGGCGACGGCCAGCGGGATGAAGGCCAGGCCGGTGTCGGTGGGCGAGAACTCCAGCACGAACTGCAGGTACTGGGTGAGCACCAGCATCAGGCCGCCGGTGGCGAAGGTCAGCAGGACCAGCGAGAAGCTGGCGCCGGTGAAGACCCGGTTGCGGAACAGCTTGAGCGGGACCATCGGCGAGTCGGTGCGGACCTGCCGGACGCCGAAGCCGGTCAGCGCGGCCACCGCGACGGCCAGCGCGCCGAGGGTGCCGGGATCGGTGAAGCCGTCCCGGGGCAGCACGATGATCGACCACACCAGGGCCGTCATGCCGACCATGGAGAGGAGCATTCCGAGCAGGTCGGGCCGGCGCCACGGCCCCTTGGACTCCGGCATCAGCACGGCCGCCGCGATGATCGCCACCGCTGCCACCGGCACGTTGATGAGGAAGACAGCGCCCCACCAGAAGTGGGCGATCAGCGCGCCGCCCAGGACCGGACCGCCGACCAGGCCGACCATGGCCACCGCGCTCCAGGCGGCGATCGCCTTGGGGCGCTCCTCGTCGTCGAAGACGGTGATCAGGATGGACAGCGTGCTGGGCATGACCAGCGCGCCGCCGACGCCCATCAGGACGCGTCCGGCGATCAGTTGGCCGGGGCTGGCGGCGACGGCCGCGACCAGTGAGGCGGCGCCGAACAGCGCCAGTCCGATGATCATCACCTTCCGCCGCCCGAAGCGGTCGGAGAGGCTGCCCGAGGTCAGCAGCAACCCGGCGAAGACCAGGATGTACGAGTCGATGATCCACTGGATGTCCTGAGCCCCGGCCTTGAGGTCCTCCGCGATCGGCGGGATGGACACCGTGAGCACCATGTTGTCGACCACCAGCACCAGGCTGCTGAGACAGAGCACGACCAGGATGAGCCAGCGACGCGGGTGACGATCCACCACCGCGATTCCCCCTTCGGTTCATGGCGCGCCGACCGCAGCCGGGCGGAGCTTCCCACCCGCCGTAGCCGGGCGCAGGTCCCCACCCGGCCGGAGCCGCGCGGAAGTCGTCGTGGCGCACACCGTCCCCCGTCCCGGATCGAACGGTGTGCGCCACGCCGAACACTGTACGGTTGCCGCACGGTGTTCGCAATGCCGCACATCGTACGGAGACCCGAACGGTGTGCGGCAGGGGGCCTATGCTGGACCGAGCGCACGCCCATCAGGGAGCAAGAGGAAGGAGAGCCGGATGACGGCCAAGTCGGAGGACACCCCGCCGGAGCCCCGCACCGGCACCCAGCCGGGCATCCCGTCGCCGTGGAACCGCCCCCAGCGGCAGCGGACGCAGCCCGCGCTCAGCCGCGACCAGATCGTCGCGGAGGCCTTGGCGCTGCTGGACGCCGACGGCATCGACGCGCTGAGCATGCGCAAGCTCGGCGCCCGGCTCAACGCCGGCGCGACCTCGCTGTACACCCACGTCGCCAACAAGGAGGAACTGCTCGCGCTGGTCGTCGACCAGGTCTTCGGCGAGCTCCCGCTGCCGGTGGCCGAGGGCGCCGAGGACCCCGCGGTCTGGCGCGCCGTCATCCTCGAGTGCACCGAGGCCATGCGGGCGGCCATCAACCGTCATCCGTGGATGGTGTCGGTGATGGGCGACATCGGGATGGTCTACCTGGGCCCCAACTGGATGGGGATCTCCGAGGCCCTGCTGGCGGTGATGGAGACGGCCGGCTTCGACCTCGCCGAAGCCAACGACGTGATGACCGCGGTCATGGGCTACACCATCGGAACGGCCTGCGTGGAGGCAGCCTGGCTGAGTGCGCTGACCAGGACCGGGCGCAGTGAACAGGAGTTCATGGACCAGTACATGCCCACCGTCATGGAGGCCACCAAGGACTTTCCGCGGCTGCACCGGCTGTACACCACACAGGTGTCGCAGGACATCGCCGCGGGCCGGGACGACGGGTTCGTCCGCGGCATCGGGGTGATCCTGGACGGGATCGAGGCGACCCGGGCGGCACGCCGGGACGGCTGAGCCCGGACGACCGGATCGTCCGGACCGCCCCGACCGTCCGGATCGCCCCGACCGTCCGGACCGCCCGGGCCGCCGTCAGTCCCCGCTCAGCGCCTGCACCTCGGCGTACCCCGGCACCGGGCCCACCGGCCGGCCGGAGGCCACCGCTGCCGCCGTGCTCACCGCCGCCGCCAGCGCGGCACGGTAGAGCAGCGAGCCCAGGCTGACCCGGGCCACCCCGAGCTCCGCCAGTTCGGCGAGGCCCGGGCCGGTCGGCGTGAACAGGATGTTGAGCGGCACGTCGACCCGCCCGGCCATCCGGGCGATCGCCGCCGGCTCGGCCAGCCCGGGGACGAACACGCCGTCCGCGCCCGCCCGTTGGTAGGCGTCCAGTCGCCGGGCGGCCTCCGCCTCCGGCTTCCGGTGCCCGCACCAGTAGGTGTCGGTACGGGCGTTGACGAACAGCTCCGGCACGGCCGCCTTCACCGCCGCGATCTTCGCCGCGTGGACGGTGACCGGCGCCAGCGTGCCGACCGCCCGGCCGTCCTCCAGGTTGATCCCGGCGATCCCGGACTCGGCCAACCCCACGGCAAGCGCGGCGACTTCGTCCGGGTCGTCGCTGAAGCCGGACTCCACGTCGACGCTCAGCAGGAAGCCGTCGCCACCCAGTCGGCTGGCCAGTCGGCGGGCCAGTCGCACCGTCTCGGCGCGGGTGGCGGCGGCGCCGTCGGGCAGGCCGGCGGCGGCCGCCACACCCAGGCTGGTGGTGCCGATCGCCGGGTAGCCCTCGGCGGCGAGGGCTACGGCCGAGGCGTGGTCCCAGGCGTTCGGGAGCAGCAGCGGGTGGCCGGGGCGGTGGTGCAGTGCGGCGAACGGGGTCATCGGGCCACCTCCGGGGCCAGGGCACCGACGGAGTCGGCGTAGGAGCCGGACCCGCCCAGGTGGCAGACGATCCGGCGGAAGCTCCAGCCCTCACCGGGCGAGTCGTCCAGGTACTCCTCCGGCAGCACGGTGACCAGCTGGGCCCAGATCCGCCCGAGCCGGGTGAGCCTGCGGCGGGCCTCGTCCAGGTCGGCGGTGGTGAAGGGGGCGAGATCGGCCGGGGTGGTGACCTCGGAGGCGCGCCAGTGGTCGGGTTCGGTCGGCTCGCCGGCCAGCCTGGCGTCGAACTCGGCCAGTCCGTCCAGGAGTTGGTCGGTGACCCGGCGAACCGCCTTGTGCGGGGTGTGGGTTCGCCCGTCCGCGTCGACGATCGGGCGACCGTCCCAGGCGGTCCAGGTGGCGGCCAGGGCGAGCACGTGGTCCACCACCTTCGGTACGAGAAGAGCGAGTTCACCCTTGCCGAGCGGCATTGCGGGCGCCCCGGGGTCATCCGCCGGGCCCGAGGCGCCGTACAGGATGCCCTCCGCGATGGCCAGGGCGTGCGAGCGGCCCGGGCAGAGCCGGGGCCCGGAACCGAAGGCCGGCGGCTCGTGCTCCGGGCCCCGGGCGGCCGCGACGTCCAGCAGGACGAGCGTGCCGGCGGGGACGGCGGTCCCGCCGATCTCGGTGGCGCGGGCGGCGACGCGGCGCATCACCCGCACCGGCGGATCCTCCCGCAGCGCGCCGGCCAGGCCGTCGGGGTGCCGCCGGGCGTGCTCGACCAGAGTGGCCGTGGCCTCGCAGGCCTGGACGAGCAGGCCGATCCGGTTCGCCGCCGTCTCCTCGTCGGCGTCCCCCATCGCGGGCAGCAGCCGGGCCACCGCCGCGTCCGCCTGCGGATCGTCCGGCGCCGGCTCGAAGTACGCCCCGGACACCGCCTGCACGTCCCGGGCGACGGCCTCCGGTTCCGCCAGCCCGAGCGCCGCCGCCAGCACCCGGACCACCCGCAGCCGGATCTCCGTCCCGTCGCCGCCCGCCGCCGAGACCCGCAGCGCGGCCGCGTCCAGCCGTTCCAGGTCGGCCAGCACCAGCGCCCGCCGCCGGGCGTGCGGCCCGCCCGAGCTGAACCGGGCGACGGCGGCCCGCAACCAGGCCACGGTGCCGTACGGCCCGGGCGCCGCGGGCGGCGGGACCAGCGCCGGGTCGGCCAGGGCCGCGGTCACGTCCTCGTACCGGGAGAAACGGACATCCGTCTCGGTGTGATCGCTCATGCCGGCATCGTGGCCCCGGCTCGTTTCGGCCCCGGCCGAACCGTGGCGGGGCGACCATGGCGGCATGGCCGACCATGGACCCATGCCACTGGACCACCGGGGCTCCCCGCTCGCCGCCCTCGCCGCCCTGCTCGCCGACCCCACCCGCGCCCGGTTCTGCGCGGCGCTGCTCGACGGCCGCGCCTGGACCGCCGGCGAGCTGGCCCGGTCGGCGGGCGTGGCGCCGTCCACCGGCAGCGAGCACCTCTCCCGGCTGATCGCGGGCGGTCTGCTGGCCGAGGAACGCCAGGGCCGGCACCGGTACGTCCGGCTGGCGAGCCCGGCCGTCGCCGCCCTGATCGAGGACCTCACCGTCTTCGCCGAAGCCGGTCACGCCCCCGACCGGGCGCCCGGCAACCTGCGCGAGGCCACCCGGCAGAACGCCGAGGCCCGCGCCCGGACCTGCTACGACCACCTGGCCGGTCGGCTCGGCGTGGCCGTCACCGACGCGCTGCTCGACCGCGGTCTGGTCAGCGCCGACGCCGGGCTCGCCGTCACCGAACGCGGCCACGCCTGGCTGGCCGCGCAGGCGATCGAGCTGCCGCCACGCGCGGGGCGCCCCGGCGGGCGCCCGGTGGTGCGCACCTGCCTGGACTGGACGGAACGCCGCAGCCACCTCGGCGGGGCGCTGGGCGCCGCGCTCTGCCGCGCCGCGCTGGACCGCGCCTGGGTGGAGCGGATCGGCTCCGGGCGGGCTCTGCGGATCACCCCGGACGGCGGCCGGGCGCTGCGCGAGCTGCTGGGCGTGGAGGTCTGACCCGGGCTGGAGGTCCGACTCGCGGGGTGGGCGCGACCCGGGGGAGGTGCGACCCAGGGGAGGTGCGACCCAGGGTGGAGGCGGGACTCGCGGATCGCGGTAGGCTCCCGAATACTCACCCCATCGACTTCGCCCCGTCCAGCGCCTCCCGGATGATGTCCGCGTGCCCGGCGTGCTGAGCCGTCTCGGCGATCAGGTGCATCAGCACCCGCCGGGCCGACCAGCTCGCCCCCTGCTCGAACCAGGGCGCCGACGGCAGCGGGTGGGCGAGATCGAGGTCGGGCAGGCCGCGGACCAGCTCGTCGGTGCCGCGCGCGACCTCCCCGTAGGCGTCGAGCAGCCCGGCCAGCGTCTCGCCCTCCGTCATCCGGAACTGCGACGCCCAGTCCCCGCCGCCGCTGCGCATCGCCTCCGCGCCGCCCGTGATGAACCGGGCCCAGCGCGCCTCGACCGCGGCCACGTGCTTGATCAGGCCGCCCAGGCACAGCTCGCTGACCGTGGTGCGCCGGGCCGCCTGCTCGTCGGTGAGGCCCCGGACGGTGCGGCGCAGCAGGTCGCGGTGCTTGTCCAGGGTCTCGACGAACTCCTCGCGCTCACCCATCAGACGTCCGCGACCGGTGGCTGCTCACCCACCGTCCGGCCCAGGTCGATCAGCCCGAAGGCCGCGCCCTGCTGGTCGCCGACCGCCGCGAACCGGCCGAACGGGCTGTCCATCGGTCCGAAGTACACCGTGCCGCCGCGCTCCGTCAGCCGCTCGATCGCGGCGTCCGTGTCGTCCACGGCGAAGTAGACGCTCACGTACGAAGGCGCCTCGGGCGGCAGGACGTCACCCTCCGCCCCCATCCGGCCGAGCACCGGCCGCCCGCCGACCTGGAACATCCGGTAGTCGACCTGCTCGGAGTCCATCCGCTTCACGCCGTACGGGAAGACCGCCGGGAAGAAGGTGTCGGTCTTCGCGGGCTCGCGGGTGACGATCTCGGCCCAGCTGTACGCGCCGGGCTCGCCCTGCTTCTCGAAACCCTGGTGGACCCCGGCCTGCCAGACGCCGAACACCACCCCGCCCGGGTCCCTGGCGATCACCATGGTGCCGAAGTCGCCGACCGCCATCGGGCCCATGACCACCTCCCCGCCGTTGGCGCGGATCCGCTCGGCGGTGGCGGCGGCGTCCGGCGAGGCGAGGTACAGGCACCAGGCGGACTGCGCCTGCGAGCCGGGCATCGGCGGCACGATGGCGGCCACCGCCTTGCCGTCCGAGTAGGCCTGCGTGTAGTTGCCGTACTCGGACGAGCTCTCGCCGAAGGTCCAGCCCAGGACGTGACCGTAGAAGGCCTTGGCGCCCTCCAGGTCGGTGAACATCGCGTCGGCCCAACAGGGTGTGCCCTCAGGTAGCGCAGCCATCTCTCAACCCTCGTCTGTGGCGATGTGGGCGCGCGCCGGGAGGCGTGCGCGGCCCCCGAGTCGCCAGCCTAATCACGACGCGGCGCACCCGCGCGGGCTGACCGCGCGGGTACGCCGGGAGGGCTGGGGCTGCCGGGCTGCCGGGCCGGGCTGCGGGTTCAGTTCACCGGACGGCCGCCCCGCTCAGCGGCGGGCGCAGCGAGGCGGTGCCGAGACCGGTCGGGCCGCTCGGGATCGCCGGGGCCGGCCGGGCCGCGCCGGCCGCCCGGGCGCCCTGGGTCGCCGCCGCAGGCACCCCGCTGCTTCCGGCCCCGCTGCTTCCGGTGGCCCCGGGCACCGTGGGCGCCGCCGCCCGCGCCCCGGCCGTGCCCGCGAGGCCGCGCTCGGCGCCGAAGTGCCGTTCCAGGTCCTCCGGACGGTAGCGCCGGCACTCCACGTGCCAGTTCAGCACGCCGGCGAGCCAGTTCTCCAGCTCCCGGACGTACCCGTCGAGCAGCTCCCTGGCCGCCGCGTCGAGCCCGAAGTCGTCGTACAGCACCGGGAGTTCGTTCCGCGCGACGTGCTGGAACTGCTCCAGCCGGGAGTGCATCAGGTCATCGACGATCCGCACCGCCGACGGGTAGTCGCAGTTGAAGAAGTTCTCCACCACCAGCACGAGGTTGTGCAGTTCGCCCTCGTACTCGATCTCCTTCTGGTACGAGATGACGTCGTTGACCATGCAGGCGTAGTCCGACGCGGAGTTCTCCAGCGCGCGCATCGAGCCGTGCCCGTACACCTCCTCCGGCACGCTCTTCCCGTGCGACAGCCGGCTGAGACTCGTGGTGAGCTCGGAGCCGAAGGTGGTCCGGCGCATCTCCAGGTAGTCGACCGGGTCCGGGATCCGGTTCTGGATCTGGTTGCTCAGCTCCCAGATCCAGCTGGCCGTCATCACCTCGACCGACTCGCGCAGCCGGCCCCGGGCCTCGACGCTCATCGACCCCGTGGTCCGCTCCCAGATGTCGGCGAGGCCGCGCTCCAGCGCGTTGGCCGGCTCGGGCGTCGGGGCGCCGTCCACGGGCATGAACAGCGGCAGCCGGGCGTTGGCGAGCTTGGCTCCGGCCAGGTCGCGGGTGCGTCCGAAGACCACCGGGTAGTAGTCGTCCGCCCAGGTGCCCCAGGCCAACCAAGCGGAGGCGACGTCGAGTTGGTCGGCTGTGGCGTCGGGGAAGATGCCGGCGGCGCAGAGCGGCAGGTCGTAGTCGCGCATCGACTCGGCGTCCCAGATGCCGGAGCCGGGTAGGCCGGGGCACTCGGCCAGCAGGCCGACCCGCTCGCCCCAGTCGATCACCCGGTCGCGGGCGCCGTCCAGGTGCGGGCTCAGCGAGAGGGCGAACGGCAGCTTGAACTCGGGCAGCCTCGACGGGCCGACGGGCTGGTAGGGCACGTGGCCGTGCGAGCGCGCCCGCCGCTCGGCCGGGTCGGCGGCGGCCGCCGGAGCCGCGAGGGCCTTGTCCTTCACCGCCCCGCTCTTCACTACGCCGTTCTTCACCGCACCGCTGCGCAGGATGTCCAGCGCCGAGGTGCCGATGCCGCCGATCGCGTACTGGTCCCACCAGTTGCCGCCGCCGGGCAGCCCGCCACCCGCGCCGGGCGGCACCTCGCCGGCCGGACCGGCCGCCGAGCCACCGCCGTTCATGTACCGGCTGGAGCGCATGTGCCACTCGTGCCCGCCGGACTGCCAGTCCTGCAGGCCCTTGACGTACGCCATCACCCGGGCGCGTCCCTCCGGGCCGAGCCCGGTCTCCGCGAACAGCACCGGCAGTTCGGTGAACACGGTGTTCTCGAACTGCTGGAGCCGCGAGGTGAGCAGGTCGTTGACCGTGTCGGCGGCCTCCTGGGTGGAGCACTCCAGGAAGCGCTCGAGCACCAGGATCCCGTTGCTCAGCTCGCCCTCGTCCTCGACCTCGCGCTGGTACGAGAAGATGTCGTTGCGCAGGTGCACCCCGTCGGAGAAGGCGTCCATCAGCACCCGCAGCGCGCGCGAGCCCGAAACCTCCTTGGGTACCTCGGCGTTGGCCGCGAACTCGACCAGCTGCGCGGACCACGGTGCACCGCCGACCTTGCGGCGCATCTCGATGTACTCGACCGGGTTGGCCACCCGGCCGGCGTTGATGTTCGCCAGCTCCCACAGCGACTCGTCGAGCAGGTTGCGGGTGCTCTCGGCGAACCGGATCCGCCAGTCCTCGCCCATCGCCGGCACGGTGCGCCGCCACAGGTCGGCCAGCCCCGCCTCGACCGGGTTCTCCGGCTCGGGCACCGGGGTGCCCGGATCGGCCGGCATGAACAGCGGCAGCCGGTCGAGGTGCGCCTTGCCGGCCTCGCGGTCGTTGGTGCGCTTGTACATGTCGAGGAAGTGGTCGTCGAAGAAGAAGACCCAGACGTACCAGTCGGTGACCAGCGACAGCACCTCGGCGGAGGCGTCGGGGTGGGTGTAGGCGCAGAGCAGTCCGTAGTCGTGGGCCTCCAGATCGGCCTGGTCCCAGATGCCCGATCCCTCCAGCATGCCCATCTCCCGGGCCCACTCGGTGGAGTGGGCCCGTGCCTCGTCCAGATGGGGGTTGAGACGTGCCGGGTGCGGCACGTAGAAGGACGGCAGTTCGAACGGCTGGGTCACGGCGGGCGAGCCTTTCTGGACGCGTCGTTTGGACCAAGGATGACCGGCCGTCAGCTCGCCACACCGACACAACCGCAACAGTCATATGAGATGACCAGGCTGCTCGAACCCCCGCTCGAACTGCCGCCCGAGCGATCGACGAGCCCCGGCTCGCCCGTACGGACCCCACCCCCACCAGCGGTTTCAGCCCCACCCCGCCCCACCACAACCACCCACCCGGCCGAGCGCACACCCACCCCCCGCACGCACCCCGCGCCGCCCTCACCCCACGCCGCCCGCCCCTCAACCACCCCTGGACGCCGCCCGGTCAGGCGGCGGACAAAAATTCTTCCGAGTTCCCTCCGAAGGGCCCCCCATAACCGTTCCGCCAACGAACAATGCAGTCCTGACAAGGCGGATAACACCAAGACTTCCCCGTATACGGCGTGTTGACGGTGTCCGCTCCGGTCGCCGTCCACCAGACTGGGCGCGACCCGACGGCAACTCCGAGGAGGGCACACCCATGAACGTCACCGTCCGGCTCGCCCAGCAGCCCGAGGCCGACGAACTGCTCGGACGAAGTGCGCTCGCCGCGCTCGTCGGCATGCTGTTGGACCAGCAGGTCCCGATGGAATGGGCGTTCACCGGCCCGTTGACCATCGCCCAGCGCCTCGGCCGGAGAGACCTCGACGCCCACGAGATCGCCACCTACAACCCGGAGGAGTTCGTCGCGCTCCTCTCCGCGAAGCCGGCCGTCCACCGCTACCCGGCCGCGATGGCCAAACGGGTGCAGCAGCTGTGCCAGTTCCTCGTCGCGCAGTACGACGGCAACGCCGCCGCGCTGTGGAAGGACGCCCGCTCCGGCAAGGAGCTGCTCAGCCGCCTGAACGCCCTCCCCGGCTTCGGCAAGCAGAAGTCGCAGATCTTCCTGGCCCTGCTCGGCAAGCAGTACGGCGTCCGGCCGGAGGGCTGGCGCGAGGCGGCCGGCGTGTACGGCGAGGAGGGTGCGCATCGCTCCGTCGCGGACATCACCGGCCCGGAATCGCTCGCCCTGGTGCGCGAGTTCAAGCAGGAGATGAAGCGCGTCGCGAAGGAGGCCAAGGCGGCCGCCAAGCCGCGCACCACCACCCGGTCGATCGCCGCGACCACCGCGGTCCCCGCAGCCACCGCGGTCGCCGCGACCACTCCGGTCGCCACCGGCGCTCGTTGAGCCGACGGGCAGCGCGTCGGGCTGACGGCGGCCCCACCGAGCCGACGGCCCGGAAACGCGGTCGCCACACCGAGCGGTCGCCGCGCAGACGGCGTCGGCTACCGCCGGGCCGGCACCTTCCAGTAGTCGTACCGGCCGCGGATCCGCCGGACGAAGTACCGTCCGTGGCTGTCCGCCGCCAGCAGCTCCCGGTGCACCCGCACCGGCACGTCCGCGTACCGGTACACCTGCCCGCCGTGGAACTCCAGCTCCAGCACCCGCGCCGCCGGGTCGTAGCCGACCGAGCGCAGCACCGAGGAGTCCACCGCCAACCGGTCCATGGTGCTCCCAGTGTGCGCCGAGGGCCCCGGCCGCGCAGCGCGACCGGAGCCCTCGGACGGGGCCGGGCGTCCGGTAGGGGGACGCGCGTCAGACCAGGGCGGACTCCCGCTCCGGCACCGCTTCCGCGGTAGCGACGACCCCCGCCGCCCGCTTCCGCGGCAGGGCGAACATCAGCAGGAACACCGCCAGCAGCACCCCGGCGACCCACCACAGCGCGTTGGTGAACGCCCCGCCGAAGGCCGTCCCGACCGCGTCCGGCGCGACCACGTCGTCCATCGCCCCGAAGAAGGCCACCGAGACCAGTCCGAGCCCGAGCGCGTTGCCCACCTGCTGCACGGTGTTGATCAGGCCGGAGGCCGAACCTGCGTGCCGGCGCGGCACCTCGGACAGCACCGCGTCGGTGATCGGCGCGACGATCAGGCCCATCCCGAGGCCCATCACCACCAGCGGCAGCGCCATCTGCCAGGGCGTGATCGCCGTCCCGTAGCGGTCGGCCTCCCAGATGTAGGTGAGCACGCCCGCCGCCATCACCAGCGCGCCGGCCTGGAGCACCTTCCGCCCGAACCGCGGCACCAGCTTCTGCACCGACAGCCCGGCCGCCGTGGACACCGCGAGCGAGAACGGGATGCCGGTGGCGCCGGCCTTGAGCGGGCTCCAGCCCAGCCCGACCTGCATGTAGAGCGTCCAGACCAGGAAGAAGATGCCGAGCGCCACCCCGAAGGCCAGCTGCACGCAGATCCCGGCTGCGAAGCTCTTCACCCGGAACAGCGACAGTTCCACCAGCGGCGAGCCGTCCCGCCGGGTCTTGACCCGCTCGTACGCCACGAACAGCGCGAACACCGGCAGGCTCCCGGCCATCGACAGGTAGCCCCAGAGCGGCCAGCCGGCCTCCCGGCCGTGGGTCAGCGGGTAGATCAGCATCAGTAGGCCGAGGCTGGCCAGCGCCACGCCGACCAGGTCCAGCTTCAGCGCGTGCTCGGCCCTGGACTCGTCGATGAAGCGGCGGCCGAGCAGCAGCCCGGCGATGCCGACCGGCAGGTTGATCAGGAAGATCGGCCGCCAGGCCAGGCCCAGCACGTCCCACTCGGTGAGCAGCGCGCCGATCATCGGACCGGAGACCGCGCCCAGTCCGACCACCGCGCCGAACATGCCGAAGACCTTGCCGCGCTCCTCCGCCGGGAAGGTCGCGTGGATGATCGACAGCACCTGCGGCACCATCAGTGCCGCCGTCCCGCCCTGCAGCAGCCGCATCGCGACCAGCATCTCCGGACCGGAGGCGAGCCCGCACAACGCGGAAGCCACGGTGAAGCCGCCGATCCCGATCAGGAACAGCCGCTTGCGGCCGTGGATGTCGCCCAGCCGGCCGCCGGTGATCAGACCGATCGCGAAGGCCAGCGCGTAGCCCCCGGTGACCCACTGGATCGCGCTGAAGGAGGCGCCGGTGTCCTGCTGGATGCTCGGGATGGCGATGTTGACGATGGTCACGTCCACCAGGTCCATGAAGGAGGCGACCATCACGATCGCCAGCGCGATCCACCTCCGTCGGTCGGCTGCCGCCGTGGTCATTCCGTACTCCTCGCTCGTCTGCTGCACGTCCACGACGGTACGGGGGATATAGGTCAGAACCTGTCCCACTTGGTCGGGCATGCTGGACGGCATGAGCGAGCGAAGCGAGGCCGGCGCATGAGCGACACCCCGGCCCGGCTGCTGAACCTGTTGTCCCTGCTGCAGACGCCGCGTGAGTGGCCCGGCAGCGAACTCGCCGAGCGGCTCGGCGTCAGCCCCCGCACCATCCGGCGCGACATCGACCGGCTGCGCGAGCTCGGCTACCCGGTGCAGGCCACCATGGGCGCGGACGGCGGCTACCGGCTCGTCGCGGGCACGGCGATGCCGCCACTGCTGCTGGACGACGAGGAGGCGGTGGCCATCGCGGTCGGGCTCCGGGCGGCGGCCGGACACGCCGTGGTCGGCATCGAGGAGGCCTCGGTACGGGCCCTCGGCAAGCTGCTCCAGGTGCTGCCGAGCCGGCTGCGGCACCGGGTGGGCACGCTGAACAACGCCACCGTGCCGCTGCTCACCGGGGACGGCCCGACCGTCGACCCGGAGAACCTCACGGTGCTCGCCGGCGCCGTCACCAACCACGAGCGCCTGCGCTTCTCCTACCGGGCCCGCGACGGCGCCGAGACCCGCCGCAACGTCGAGCCCGAGCGCCTCGTCTCGACCGGCCGCCGCTGGTACCTGATCGGCTACGACCTGGACCGCGAGGACTGGCGGCTGTTCCGCATCGACCGGCTGAGCGAGCCCTTCGCCACCGGTGCCCGGTTCACCCCGCGCCCGCTCCCGGCGGAGGACGCGGCCGTGTTCGTGGCCACCAGGCTGCGCGGCCAGGCACCGACGCGGACCATGGTGGCCACCGTCCACCGGCCCGCCGCCGAGGTGGACGGCTGGATGCCCTGGACCGGGGACTACGTGATCGAACCGATCGACGAGCACAGCTGCCGCCTGCGCTCCCGGGCGGACTCCCTGAAGTGGCTGGCGGCCGGGCTGCTGCTGCTGGACTGCCCCTTCGAGGTGCACGAACCGCCGGAGCTGCGCGAGCACCTGCGCACGCTCGCGCACCGGGCCGCGCGGGCGGCGGACGGCACCGGCTAGGCCGGGACCCCGTACTCGCCGACCAGCACCGCGCGGGCCAGGGTGTGGAAGGTCAGGTGGAAGCCCACCTGGGCCGGCGGGGTGTCGGCGGTGACGTCCAGCTTCTCCACGTCCAGCGCGTGCACCGCGAACACGTACCGGTGCGGGGCGCCGGGCGGCGGGGCGGCGCCGTCGTACTCGTTGCCCGGGAAGTCGTTGCGGCCGTGGAAGGAGGCCGCGCCCGGCAGGCTCTCGTCCGAGGAACCGGCGCCGCGGGGCAGTTCGACGGTGTCGGCGGGCAGGTTGAGGGCGAGCCAGTGCCACCAGCCGGAGCCGGTCGGGGCGTCCGGGTCGTAACAGGTGACGGCGATGCTCCGGGTGCCCTCGGGCACGCCCGACCAGGCCAGCTGCGGCGAGAGGTTGCCGCCGGAGTGGATGAACTCCTCACCCAGCGTGCCGCCTTCGGTGAAGTCCTGGCTGCTCAGCCGGAAGGACGGCACCTGCGGCAGGAACTCGTACGGCAGCGGCGGACGACCACTCATGCCTGCACCTCGCCGCGCTCGGCGAGGGCGTTCGCCCCCGCGCACCCTTCGATGATTCGCTCGCTGCGCTCGCTCATGGGGTGAGTCACCTCTCAACGGGCCGGTGACGGCCGCGGACCGGCCGTCACGGATCACTGTAATGGGGTGCACGTCCGATCCGTCCGCCCCTAGAGTCGGGACATGGCCGCCTCCTTCACCCGCCTGCTCGCGGACTCCCGCCGCGCCCTGCTCACCATGCTCGGGATCCAGGCCGTCCTCTGGTCCGTCCAGGTGGTGAACTGGCTGGACGACTACGGGCTGTCCCAGCAGTACGGTCTGCGCTCCCAGCAGCTGGACGACCTGCCCGAGATGTTCACCATGCCTTTCTTGCATGGTAGTTGGCAGCACATCGGGAACAACTCCTGGCCGCTGTTCGTGCTCGGCTTCCTGGCCGCCTACCGGGGCATGAGGCGGTTCCTGCTGGCCAGCCTGGTGATCATGGTCTCCGGTGGGCTGCTGGTCTGGCTGCTGGAGCGCCCGGAGGTCGTGACGGTCGGCGCCAGCGGCATGGTCTACGGCTACCTCGGCTACGTGGTGCTGCGCGGCGTCCTCGACCGCAGGGTGCTGGACGCCGCGGTCGGCATCACCGTCGCCGCGCTGTACTCCAGCCTGCTGATCGGGGTGCTGCCGGTGGCCCAGGGCGTCAGCTGGCTGGGCCACCTCGGCGGGCTGATCGGCGGGCTGGCCGCCGCCGTCCTGCTCCGCAACCCGCCGCAACCGGAGACCGCGCCGGCGGCCCCCGCCCCGAGCAGCCCCAACGCCGCCCTGCTCAAGCAGCTGGACGACCTCGGCCTGTAGTCACCCGAGGGTGCAGGTATAGACCATTGTCACACCGGCGGCTAGCGTGAGCGGCGCACCTGCCCCCAGCTCCGGAGCCGCACCGTGGAGTCGTCCGTCCTCGCCTTCGCCACCGACCTGCTCGACGAGGGCGCCGACACCTTCTTCGGCAACCTCACCGACCGCGCCGGAGTCGGCGGCGTCACCCTGGCCTCGGTCTACCACGAGGCCCGCGACGTCTTCCCGCACAACCCCCGGCGGGTGATCCGCTACCTGGAGCCCGGCGCCGCCTACTTCCGCCCCGACCCGGCCCGCTGGCGGGGCCGCCGCCTGACACCCCTGCCCTCCACCGCGATCGGCGACCGCGACCCCTTCGCCGAGGCCGCCGCCGAGGCCGGCCGGCGGGGGATGAAGCTGCACGCCTGGACGGTGTTCTGCCACAACGACCGGCTCGGCTTCGCCCACCCCGACTGCGCCCCGGCCAACGCCTTCGGCGACCGCCACCTCACCGAGCTCTGCCCGGCCGCCCCGGAGGTCCGCGACTACGCGCTGACCCTGGTCGACGAACTGGCCCGGTACGGCGTGGACGCGATCCGCGCCGAGTCCCTGCACTTCCACGGCCTGCGCCACGGCTACCACCACGAGCGCTACTTCGAGGAACTGGGCCCGACCGCCGAGGCCCTGCTCGGCGTCTGCTTCTGTCCGCACTGCCGCGCCGCCGCCACCCGCGCGGGCGTCCCCGCCGAGGAGGTCGCCGAAGCGGTGCGGGCCGAGGTGCGCCGCCGCCTGGCCGACCAGCGGGCTGCCGCCGAGCCCGCCGACCTGAGCGCCCTCGCCGACGGCGCCTTCGCCGCCTACGTGGACGCCTCCGCCGCCACCGTCACCGCACTGGCCGCCGACCTCACCGAGCGCGCCCGCGACCACGGCATGCGGCTGAGCTTCCTGGACGGCGGCGGCCCCGGCACGGGCTGGCTGTCCGGCATCGACCTGCCGGCCCTCACGAAGGCCGTCGACCAGATCGAGACCCTCGGCTACACGAGGACCCCGGAGGCCGTCCGGGAGAAGCTCGCCGCCTTCGCCCTGCACGGTGTCCGACCGCAACGGATGGCGGTGATCCTGCGCCCGATGGCCTCGGACTGCGACGGCCCGGAGAACCTCGCCGCCAAGATCGCCGTCCTGCGCGAACTCCGCGTCCCGGAGGTGGAGTTCTACCACTACGGCCTGATGCGGCTGTCCTCGCTCGACCGGATCGGCGCCGCGCTCGCCGGCTGAGGCCCACTGCCGCGCCGACGGGGCCGGAGCCTCCCGCGATCCGGCCGAAGGGTCACCGCCGCCGCTTGGACGTCCCGAACAGGCTGCGCGAGATCTCCTGCCCGAGCTGCCTTCCGGCCGAGCGTGCGAAGGACTTCACGGTCGGGTTGCTGAGCAGCGAGCCCAGCAGCCCGCCCACGCCCTCCTTCTCCTTCGACGCCTCCCGCCGGGGCCCGGGCCCCTGCCCCTCAGCCGAACCCCGCCCATCAGCCGGCCTGTGCCCCTCGGCCGGCCCGGGGGCACCCGGGCCCGCGTCGACCGGCGCCGGCTGCGGCCGGGGCGCCCGCGCCGCCAGCTTCTCGTAGGCCGATTCGCGGTCGACCGGGTCCCGGTAGCGCGCCGTCAGCGCCGAGGCGTCCACGGCGGCTTGCAACGCCCCCGGCTCGATCGGCCCCATCAGCGACTGCGGTGCCCGCAGCCTGGTCGCCGCCACCGGCGTCGGAGCTCCCTTCTCGGAGAGCACGGTCACCACCGCCTCGCCGGTCCCCAGCGAGGTGAGCACCGCGCTGAGGTCGTACGAGGAGCGCGGGAAGGTCGAGACGGTCGCCTTGAGCGCCTTGGCGTCGTCCGGGGTGAAGGCGCGCAGCGCGTGCTGCACCCGGTTGCCCAGCTGGGCGAGCACCTCGGCAGGCACGTCCTTCGGCGTCTGGGTGACGAAGAAGATGCCGACGCCCTTGGAGCGGATCAGCCGCACGGTCTGGGTGATCGCCTCCAGGAAGGCCTTGGAGGCACCCTTGAACAGCAGGTGCGCCTCGTCGAAGAAGAACACCAGCTTGGGCTTGTCCGGGTCCCCGACCTCCGGCAGTTCCTGGTAGAGGTCGGCGAGCAGCCACATCAGGAAGGTGGAGAACAGCCGCGGCCGGTCCTGCACGGCGGGCAGCTCCAGCACCGAGACCACGCCCCGGCCGTCCGGCGCGGTCCGCAGCAGCTCGGCGGTGTCGAACTCGGGTTCGCCGAAGAACGCCCCGGCGCCCTCGTTGTCCAGCACGGTGAGGGCGCGCAGGATCACCCCGGCGGTGGCCGCGGAGAGGCCGCCGATGGTGCGCAGTTCCTCCTTGCCCTCGGGCGAGGCGAGGAAGGCGATCACCGCGGTGAGGTCCTTGAGGTCGTACAGCTCCAGGCCCTTGCCGTCGGCGTAGTGGAACACCAGGCTGAGCGAGGCCTCCTGGGTCTCGTTCAGGTCCAGCACCTTGGCCAGCAGCAGTGGGCCGAAGCTGGTGACGGTGGCCCGGATAGGGATGCCCACGCCCTGGCCGCCGAGCGCGTAGAACTCCGCGGGGCAGCCCTGCGGCGTCCACTGCTGTCCCACCTCGGCAGCACGGGCGGCGGTGCGCTCGCTCGGCGTGCCGGGCGCGGCGACGCCGGAGACGTCCCCCTTGATGTCGGCGAGGAACACCGGCACGCCCTGGGCGGAGAGCTGTTCGGCGATCAGCTGGAGCGTCTTGGTCTTCCCGGTGCCGGTGGCCCCGGCGACCAGCCCGTGCCGGTTGAGCACCCCGAGCGGGATGCGCACCGGGGCGTCCGGGTGGGCGGTGCCGTCCAGCAGCACCGCACCGAGGTCGAGCGCGGGCCCGGTGAAGGCGTACCCGTCGGCGATCTCCCGGACGGCCGGCGGGGTGGGGGCGGAGGACATCGTGCACGCTCCTGGGCGTGGTCGGGACGCTTCGGATTCGGGTCACGGTCGGAACCGGGATCCGGTCGAAACCGGGTCGGAACCGGGGCCGATGTTCGCGACATTTCCCATCAAACAGCCGCATTCGTCCATCCGCAGTTCACACCCGTGCGCGTGGCGGCGCCGCGGCTGCTGCGCCATCCGCCGCCCAAACGGTAGGCTTTCCGTGTGATCTTCAAGCGCATCGGCAATGGGCGGCCGTACCCGGATCACGGCCGGACGAGCACCCGCCAGTGGGCTGACGTCGCCCCACGTCCGGTGCGGCTCGACCAGCTGGTGACCACCAAGGGCCAACTCGATCTGGAAACCCTGCTGGCCGAGGACTCGACCTTCTACGGGGACCTCTTCGCCCACGTGGTGAAGTGGCACGGCGACCTCTACCTTGAGGACGGGCTGCACCGGGCCGTACGGGCCGCGCTGCAGCAGCGCCAGGTGCTGCACGCCCGCGTGCTCGAAATGGACTGACGGCACCCCGCCCGGGGTGTCCCCGGGTGCCTCCGGGTGCCCTCCCAAGCCTCTCGGACCGCCCGCCCGCCATCCGGCGGAGGGCGGTCCGCGCGTACCCGGGTACCTCCTTTCGGGTACCGGGGTACTCCAGATGATGATCGTTTAGTACCTTCGCAGCCGTACGGCACTAATCTGCTGACTACGGCCGCGACCAGGGGATCCGCCCGCACGTGGGGGGACACCTCTACCCGGCCACCCGTCATCCCGACCCCGCCCCGGCACGAGGGGGAGACAAACCGTGAGCATGTTGACTCCCCAAGGCCTCAAGGGGAAGCAGTACCGCATCACCGGCAACGCCTACCCACGGCTGGGCCGGCCCCCGAAGAAGAGCCGCAAGGTGATCGCCGCGCTCGCCGGCCTGCTCGCGCTGGCCCTGGTCGCGCTCGGCGGCGTGCAGCTCTACGACATCTTCACCGGCAAGGACAAGAACGCCTCCGCCCAGGCCTGCGCGACGCCGTCCGGCAAGCCGCTGGCCGCCCCGACGCCGGGCGCCGGCCAGAGCGCCCCCGCGGCCTCCGGCGCCCCGGGCGCCCCCGCCGGCGATCCGCACGCCATCCCGCAGGCCTCGGCCGTCACGGTGAACGTCTACAACGCCACCACCAAGGCCGGTCTGGCCGGGCGGACCGCCGAGGAGCTCAAGAAGCGCGGCTTCACCATCGGAAAGGTCGGCAACGCCCCGGCCGAGCTGGACAAGAAGGTGCCCGGCACCGCCCAGGTGATCGCCGGCCCGGCCGGCGCCGGGGCCGGCACCCTGGTCGGCTCCCAGATCGCCGGAGCCACCGTCACCGCCGACGCCCGCACGGACACCACCGTCGACTTCGTCATCGGCGACAGCTACAACGCCTTGCTGGACGAGAACCAGGCGGCCGCCGCCCTGGCCCTGGCCACCAAGCCCTCCCCCACCCCGAGCGCCACCGGCAGCTGCTGAGGCCCGACGACACGGAGGAGCCCCCCGGCAGACGCAGTGCCGGGGGGCTCTCGGGCGTTCGGAGGCGTACGCGGGGCGCGTCGTACGCCGAGGGGCTCAGCCCGCGGTGCCGTACAGCCGGTCGCCCGCGTCGCCCAGGCCGGGGACGATGTAGCCGTTCTCGTTCAGCCGCTCGTCCAGGGCGGCGGTGACCACGGTGACCGGCAGGTCGGCCAGCTCACGGCGCATCACCTCGACGCCCTCGGGCGCGGCCAGCAGCACCACGGCGGTGACGTCGGTGGCGCCGCGCTCGATCAGCATCTTGATCGCGGCGACCAGGGTGCCGCCGGTGGCCAGCATCGGGTCGAGCACGTAGACCTGGCGGCCGGAGAGGTCGTCGGGCATCCGGGTGGCGTACGTGGAGGCCTCAAGGGTCTCCTCGTTGCGGACCATACCGAGGAAGCCCACCTCGGCGGTCGGCAGCAGCCGGGTCATCCCGTCCAGCATGCCGAGACCGGCCCGCAGGATCGGCACGACCAGCGGACGCGGGTAGCTGAGCCGGGTGCCGAGCGTGACCGCCACGGGCGTGGTGATCTCCACCTCGTCGGTGCGGACGTCCCGGGTGGCCTCGTAGGCGAGGAGGGTCACCAGCTCGTCGGTCAGGCGACGGAAGGTCGGCGAGTCGGTGCGCTCGTCGCGCAGGGTGGAGAGCTTGTGGGCGACCAGGGGGTGGTCGACGACGTGGAGACGCATGTACCGAGGTTAGCCCGGTCCTGGACGCCTGTACGACACGCCGTGCCACAGCCGCCTACTAGCAGCGGTGACACCGCGGTGACACGCGGTGACACGCCGCGCGTGTCCGGACGGAACCGGCCGCTGTGGTATCAACCCGCCCGTTCTGGGAATGTCACGTCTTATGACGAGCAACCCGAAAGCCGGGGGCGGCTCGGCGGACGAGCCCGTCGGCGGGGCGGCGCTCGGGGCCGGCCCGCCGCACGATCCTCCGGAGAGCGAGGCGGAGCGCCGCAAGCGGCGGGCCGTCTTCCTGCGTGAGCTCGCCGAGGCCCGCGAACTGAGGGAGCGGGTCCAGCCCCGGCGGACCAAGGAACGCCGGATGCGCGAAGCGGCGCGGATGCGAACCTTCCGGATCTGAGCCGGGTTCGGGACGGCTCCGGGCCGGGTCCAAGGCGGGTCCCGCCGCGGCTCGCGAGCGGGCCCGGAGCGGCTCGGGAGAGGCCCTGAGAGGGCTCGGAAGCGGGCCCGACACCGCCCGCCTCCGTCGGACTGGCGTTCGGAGCAAATTTCGACCGCCGCCGGAAGGGGCCCGGCCCGGCCCGGCCGTACGCCGCCCGGCCCTTCCGACACGACCTGCAAAGACGCGCTGCCGAACACCCCCCGCAAGGGCGGGCTTTCTGTCACGATTCCGATGGGACGGTCCGAACAGGCGGACCGCCTCTGGCGCGGGGGCGGCCAGATTTCCGCGTTGCCCGGCGCGCCGACAGCCGAGACCGATGATCTTGGGAGTGTCCCTGGTGGCGTACTTCGCTGCAGTGCTTGCTCGCACCGAGGACGGGTGGGATGTGAGCGAGACGGAGCTCGACGACGTCGAAACACTGGCCGATCTGGCCGACCTGGCCCGCGGCTCCGCGCAGGACGACGACAGCGTCCTGATCTTCATCGAACAGGAGGACGCCTGGTTCGCCATCGTCCGGGTGGACGGCGAGGAGGACCCGCGGATCTTCGTCTCGGACGGCGCCGCCGCCGCCCGCAGCTCCTACGGCTCGGTCCTCACCGACGAGCTGGTCGACCAGGCCGGCGAGAGCGAGTTCGGCGACCTGGACCACCTCCTGGACGAGTCCGAGGAGACGGAGGAGCAGGACGACGAGGACGCCGACGCCCTCGGCGGCGTCCCGGTCGGGCCGCTCGGCGACGCCCACCTGCTCACCGAGTTCGGCCTGGCCGCCGAGGAGCTGCTCGCCCTCAGCGGCGAGGGCGCGGTGCCCGGCGACGCCCTGGAGGAGATCGCCGAGGCCCTGGGCTGCGGCGAGGTCCTGGAGGCGGTCCGGTAGCGGGCGGATGCCCGACACTGGATGCCATGCAGCCCGCGTCCTCCCCGCTCACCGCCCCGTACGTGCCCCCGTTGCCCGCGCCCGTCCGCCCCGACCCGGTCCGTGACCGCTGGGCGGCGCCGATGCGCCTCGCCATCGCCGAGGCCGCCCTGGCGCCGGCCACCGGGGACGTACCGGTCGGGGCCCTCGTCCTGGGCCCGGACGGCGAGGTGATCGGGCGCGGCCACAACGAGCGCGAGGCGGTCGGCGACCCGACCGCGCACGCCGAGGTGGTCGCGATCCGGCAGGCGGCCGAACGGGTCGGGCAGTGGCGGCTGAGCGGCTGCACCCTGGTGGTCACCCTGGAGCCCTGCACGATGTGCGCCGGCGCGATCGTGCTGTCCCGGATCGACCGGGTGGTCTACGGCGCCCTCGACGAGAAGGCCGGGGCGGCCGGCTCGCTCTTCGACGTGATGCGCGACCGTCGGCTCAACCACCGCCCCGAGGTGATCTGGGGCGTCCTCGCCGAGGAGTGCGGCGAACAGCTGCGCGCCTTCTTCGACACCCACCGCTGAACCCCCGGAACCGCCCTCCGATACGGATTTCGTGACCGCGCCACCCGTCCGGTAGAGTTCCCCTCGGTAGCGTGTCCGAGCGGCCAAAGGAGCACGCCTCGAAAGCGTGTGTGGGGGCAACTCCACCGTGGGTTCGAATCCCACCGCTACCGCCACTGAGCAGTACGAACGAAGGGCACATACGAAATTTCGTATGTGCCCTTCGTCATGCCGGTCTCAGTTTCGGTCTCAGTTCGTCCGTCAGGCGGCCTTCTCCCCGCCGTCCGACCCGCCCGGCTCGCCGCCGGTGGAGTCCTTGGCCACCTCCCAGATGAGACCGCCGATCTGCATCGCCACGTCCCGCCGGATTCGGGCCGTCACGTGCTGGTACCGATGCGTCATGGCGGTGCTGGACCAGCCCATGATCTCCATCACGAT
The DNA here is from genome assembly GCF_055569215.1 of Kitasatospora sp. NPDC029312. NCBI lineage: Bacteria > Bacillati > Actinomycetota > Actinomycetes > Kitasatosporales > Streptomycetaceae > Kitasatospora > Kitasatospora sp. NPDC029312. Next base: position 85,669 of record NZ_JBVHXY010000025.1, read on the forward strand.
CCGCTCGGGGACACCGAGCAGGAGCAGGATGGTCCCGGCGGTGTGACGAGCGTCATGCAGGCGCCCATCCCGGATACCGGCGGCGGTGAGGAGTTCCTTCCACCGGTCCCAGTCCGTTCGGGGGATGAGCGGCCGGCCGGTCTCCGAGGCGAAGACCCATCCGCCTTCCACCCACTCCTGACGAGCGGCCAGCCGCTCCCGGTCCTGCTCCTCCTTGTGGAGCTTGAGGAGCTTCACCAGTTGGTCCGGAAGACCGATCGTCCGCTTACCCGCCCTCGACTTCGTGAGCGAGGCGTCCGTGTTCGTCTGGACCCGCCCCGGACAACGGCCGGCGTGCTTTCGCCCGCACGGCTCCGAGCAGCCGTGCCGGTACTTCGGCCGCTGCCGCCCCTGCCGGACGCGCAAGGTGCCCGCCTCCAGGTCGATGTCCCGCCACTGAAGGCCCAGGGCTTCCCCCTGCCGGAGGCCGAGCGCCAGCGCGATGGCCCACCGGCCGCTGTTCCGGTTCTTGCCCGCCTCCAGGAGGAGCGCCTGCACCTCCTCCACCTCGTATGGCTCAACCTCCTCTTCCTCCACCTTCGGCGGGACAGCCAGCGAGGCGACGTTGCGGGTGAGATGCCCGCGCCGGATCGCCTGGTTGAGCGCCGTCCGGATGGTGCGGTGCGCCTGGTGGGCGGTGGCGGGCTTGCTGCCGTTGTCCTGCATCTTCTTGTAGAGCCGTTCCAGGTGCTCCGGCTCCAGCTTCTCCAGCCGGTGGGCGCCCACCCCGGGGATCAGGTGGACGTTCACCGCCACCCGGTACCCGGCGAGGGTGTTCGGTCGGACATGCAGCGCGGCGATGTTCTCCACCCAGTGGGTGAGCCACGACGCCACGGTCCACTTCTTCCCGGCCTTGGGGACGTTGCCGTCGTCCCGCTTCTTCTCCAGCTCCCGGACCTTCTTGGTCACCTCCGCCCGGTTCTTCCCCCGGACGTGGCGGCGGTCCGGCGTTCCGTCGTCCTTGACGCCGACGGTCACGCGGCCGTGCCACTTGCCCTCCTTGTCCTGGTAGATGCTGGATGCTCCGTTCGGCTGACGGCTCGCCAAGGGTGCTGCCTCCTCAGGCTGCGATGGGGGTGGTGTTCTTCCGCATGCGGTTGCGCGCGAACTCGACAACGGCCTCAGCCGGCACACGCCGGGCGCGACCGATCGGGATGGTCTCGATCTCTCCGCCCTTGATCAGGGCGTACATAGTGGTGCGGCCGATGCTGAGCCGACGGGCGGCTTCCTCGACCGTGAGTGCGACAAGGGTGGGGTCGTAGTCGGGGTGGCCCCCGAGGGCGGTGACGGTCACTGCGGCTACTCCTTGCGGGCGGCGGCGGGACGGCGCAAGCAGGTGCGTACCAACCCCCGGTGAGGCTCAGCGTGGGGGTGGAAAGGGTGGAAAGGGGTGCTAAGCCCGGTGACCTGGGCTTTTGTGCTGGAGGGTGGGGGTGGAAAGGGGGTGGAAAGGGGGGTGGAAAGGGTCCGGCGTCCAGCCGGGGGCGGGAGGGGTGGGGGCTTTCCACCCCCTTTCCACCCCCCTTCCACCCCCTCCGCGTCTGGCGTTTTCGCAGGTGGGAGGGCTTAGCACCCCTTCCCACCCTTTCCACCTCTCAGGTAGTGGGCGGGGCGTAGAGCAGGACGGTCGCGTGGCGGCCGGCTCCGGGAACCTGGGCGCTGCCATAGCCCTCGATCTGGAGCAGGGCGGCGACCAAGCGGTCTCGTTCGTCCTTGCTGGACTTCTTGAAGAGGCGGTAGACCTCGTCGCCGGTCAGGCCGCGGGCTCCGGCGGCGCGGACGGCGCCGGCGAGCTTGTCGAGCTTGCGGTCGCCGGTGGTGTGCTCGTCCACGCCGAGGACGTGGGCGGCGGACGCCCGGGAGTAGTTCACGAGGGCGTGGGCGGCCCGCAGGTGGCCCTCCTCGATCTGATGGCGGCGGTCAAGCAGGGCGTAGACCATGGCCAGGCGAAGGGTGTAGGGGGCGGCGCGGGCGGTGAACTCGGCGAGGGGGCCGTCTCCGTCCTCGTCCCCGCACAGCGCCGGGTAGACGTCCTCTCGCCACAGCTTGCGGGCGGGTTCGGCGAGGGTGACCTCTCCGGCCTGGCTGGCGTCGGTGAGGGCGGCGCGCCAGGAGGCGGCGAGGCTGTCCACAAGCTGTGGATCGGCACCGCGGGATTCGGCGAGGATCAGGTTGCGGTGGACGAAGACCGGCAGGTAGCGGTTGTAGGTGCCGCCGGCCATCTCGGAGTCCTGCATCTTGGCGCGCAGTTCGCGGGGGCTGATGTGGCCGATGATCGCGATGTGCGGGGCGGTGGCCTTGAGCGCTTCGCGGTTCATGACGCCCAGGTCTTCGCCGTTCCAGGCCTGGCGCAGGACGCCGCCGAGGGAGGAGCCTTCGCGGCGGGCGCGGGCCATGGTGATGCCGTACTCGGACTCCACGATCCAGCGGCGCTTGTCGATGTGGCCGGGGTCGTCCTTCTTGGTCGGGTCGCCGTCGCGCACGGCCTCGATCAGGCCTTCGCCGGAGGACAGGCCGGACAGGCAGTTGTCCTTGGCGAAGCCGGGGGCAGCGGCGGACAGGATGAGGCGGGCGGTGTTGGTGGCGGCGCCCTTGCGGCCGGCGGCGGTCGCGCCGATCGTCAGGCCCCAGATCAGGGCGGGGTGGCGGTCGTTGCCGATCCGCAGGTGCGGGCAGGAGTCGGCCCGGCCCGCGCCGCTGGGCCCGAGCAGGGCCCCGGCGCCGGAGAGCAGGTTGACCAGCACACCGACCGGGTCGGCCTCCGTGGTCGGGTCCAGTTCCCGAACGGTGTGCCCGACAAGGCCCTGGAACACGACCGGGTCCGGCACGGGGCCGGGACGGCTGGGCCGCTCCACGCCGTCGACGTCGTCATAGAAGGGGTTCTTCGCTGTCGTCTGGCGGGGTTCGGCGGTCATGAGGTCGGGGGCGGTCACTCGGCCTCCTGCCTGTTCCGGTCCCCACCGGAAAAGCGCTTTTCCTGGGGGGACGAAGGGTGACGGTTGCTCATGCGGCCCGGCCCGCCGATCCGGCGCCGCGGGCCAGGCCCTTGGCGATGGTGCGGCGGCACTCCGCCTCGCCCAGCCCGCACGCCTGTCCGGCCGCGAGCAGGGCGTCCGTGGCGTCGTGCTCGGGCAGGGTCCCGGCGGCGACCAGGCGGCCGAGCGCGGCGGAGGAGGCGAACAGCGTGTGGTTCCTGACGCCCTCTCCGGCCCCGGCGACCTTCTCGGTCTCGCCGCGGACGGCGGCCTGGACGTAGGCCTGGAGGCGCCCGATCCTGGCCCGCACCGCCGCCGTGTCGAGCCGGGCGACCGGCGGCGCCTTCGGCGTCAGCAGGGTGGCCAGCCAGGCGGGCAGCGGCATCGGCGGCACGTCGCGGGCGAGCGTGTAGGGGCGTCCGGCGACGGTGGAGCCGGCGGCGACGACGTAGCCGCCGTGGGCGCGAGTGTCGACCTTCCAGCCCAGCCCCTGCCCCTTCTCGCCGGTGGTGCTGCGCAGGACGAGCCCGGGCGGGGCGGCGAAATACAGGTGGGTGCCGCCACGGCCGGTACGCACGGTGAAGGTGTCGTGCTGGCCGCACGGGTCGTGCTCCTCACACAGGGCGGCGAACACGTCGTGCCCGTCGGTGACGCCCCGGTCGGCCCACCGCTTCGGCGGGAGGTCGCCGGGGTGCTTGGGGGTGTCGAGGTCGACCACGACCAGGTTGGAGGGGCCGCAGGCCACGCCGATGTTGTAGGGGCCGTGGGACCAGGCACGGCGGATAACGTCCGGGTCGGTGGTGGCCCGGCGCTCCCACCCGAGGTGGCCAGCGGCGCAGGGGCCGGTGCGCGGGCACCGCTCCTCGCTGTGCAGGGCCGGGTACTTGTGGTCCGGGGCAAGCGGGAAGACGTGCCAGCCGCGGCCGGCGGCGGCCAGGGCAGCGGCGAGCAACTCCGGGGACGGCCGATCGGTCATACGGGGTCCTCTCGGGTACGTCGGGGGGGGGGGGGAGGGGGGGGGGCGCGGGCCCCGCGAGGGGGGGGAGGGGGAGGGGGTGGCCCGCTCGGAGGGGCGGGCGGCGTGGTGGCGTGCTGTGCGGGGGTGTCTGGTGGCGG
>NZ_JBVHXY010000025.1:89808-115125 GCF_055569215.1 Kitasatospora sp. NPDC029312
GGAGGGGCGGGGGGGTATGGTGGCTTCTTGGGGGTGCGTGGGGGCGAAACCAGAAAAACCCCCCCCCCCCCCCCCGCGAAGGGGTCAGAGATCGAAGAGGCCGTCCGGCTCGACGGCCGAGGCGGCGGCGTGCTGGGCCTTGACGGCGTTTCGGCGGGTGGCGTCGTGACAGGCCGAGCACCACGCCGCCAACGCGGCCTTGGGCATAGCCGCGGCCTGATGCGCCGGGAGGAGGAGGCCCTCCGGGGCGGCGGGGGCGGCGAGCAGGCGCACGGGACCGGTGCCGTGGCGGAGGTAGGCGCCGTGGACGGCGGGGCAGCGCCCGCCGTCCTTGTCGTGCTTCTTGCCGCAGGTGCCCCGGCACTGGCAACGGCCCGCGGCGGCGGCCATGACGCACTGCCAGAGATCGGCGCCGACCAGGGGCGGCACGCGCCCGCTCACGCGGCACCCTGCTCGGCGGGCGGGAGGGGGAGGCCGTACTCGCCGGTGTTCGCGGACCGACGCACGAGCGTGCCCTTTTTGGCGAGCCTGGAGCAGGTGTTCTCGACGGTCTTGCGGGCGACGCCGGTCATGTCGGTGATCTGGTCGAGGTGCAGGTAGCCCACTTCGAGGCCCATCGGGTCGCGGCGCTCGTCCAGGACGGTGAGGATCTTCTCTTCGGCGGTGGGCTCCTTGACCAGGACCGGCGCGGCGGAGGCGGGCATCCACCCCGCACCGCCGCCCGCGGCCTCCTCGGCAGCGGGACCAACCGGAGTCGCGGCGATCGCGTCACGGTCCGCCCAGCCGGGGAAGTCTGCCGGGGTGGCCACGTTGGCGGGGTTCCAGTGGCCGGCGGCGGATTCGAGGATCCAGGCGCGCATCATCTCGGCACGCTCGTCGGGTCCGACGACGTAGCCGACACCGAAGGTGCGGCGCGGGTCGTCCTCGGGGACGGTCGGGTCGTAGATCAGGTTCTCCTCGTCGCCCTTCCAGTAGGCGGGGATCTGGGAGGGGTCGATGCCGTCGAACGCCCGGGGGAGGTCGACGCGGCCGGCCTGGGCGCTGTCGGAGCGCAGGAGGATCAGGGCTCCGCCGTAGAAGACGTTGTCCCTGATGGCGGCGCTGGCGCCCATCTGGTCGAGGTTCATGATCTGCCCGCACAGGACCAGGGGCATGCCCATGGAGCGGCCGAGGGACGCGAGGGCCAGAACGATGAACGCGGCCTCGGCGCGGTGCGGGCTCTTGTCGCCGAGGAGCTGGGACATCTCGTCCAGGATCGTGACGACGTAGGGCCGCTCCGGGGTGGGCTGGAAGTTCTTGGCCCGCAGCTCCCGGGACTCCTCGATCCGGTGGAGGAGCAGGGCGTAGGCGACGCGCAGGGCCCCGATCGCCCCGTCCAGGCCGCAGCCGGCGAAGGACGACATGTCCTCCACGTCCGGGTTCGAGCTGCCCTTGGGGTCGGCGTAGATGATTGCCGCCCCGTTGACGTGGTAGCTCAAGCCCAGGAGCTGGAGCACGCCGCCCTTGCCGGAGCCCGTGACTCCCACGACCACCACGTGACGGGCGCCGCCTTCGGGATCGTAAAGCTGGACACGGGAGGGCTTGCCGCTCACCCCGGTACCGAGCTGCACGAACCCGTTCTTGTTGGCGAGCAGGGTCTCCGCGCCGGGCAGCGGGCGGCCGTCCTCCAGCGGGGAGCGGTCCATCATGCGGAAGATCGCCTTGCGGGGGTTGCCGGTGCGCTCGACGGAGATCAGCAGCGGCGTGGTTCGCAGAGCTCCGGCGATCGTGTACAGGTCCGGGATGGTGAGGGCGTCGGTGTCCTCGTCCGCCATGATCCACGCGGCGACACCGCCGGTGGCGGGGTCGGGGGTGATGCCTTCGAGGTGCGTGCCGGGCATGCAGCCGCCACGGCGGGCCACGCGCTGGAGCCACAGGGCTTCCAGCGCGCTGTACTGGGGGCCGTCCTGCTCGGCGGGGGCGACCAGGCGCACGTGGATGCGCTTAGCGCTGTCGTGCGGGCCTTCCGTGACGGTCACCCACGCGGCGGGGACGCGGTAGACGCCGGACACGGTGCCCGGGGTGACGGTGACGGGCCGGCCGGGGTCGGCCTCGATGATGCCCTCCCACTCCTCGGGCCCGTGGCCGGTCAGGATGAGCTGCTGGCCAGGGTGGGCGCCGTACTCGCCGGAGATGTGAGCCAGCCAGAGCTGAAGCACCTTGACGACCTCGGGCGCCAGCGCGGGTTCCGCCGGCGCCGCCGCGGCCGCCGGGGTCTTGGCCTTGGGGTTGCTGGAACCCAGGACCCGGCGCAGGGAGAACGCGACCAGGCCGGTGGTGGCCCACCAGGCGGTGGAGACCACACCGGCGAGCGAGGGCATGGTCATCCATCCGGCGAGCAGGGAGTCGATCCCGGGAAGGCCCTGCACGGTGGCGGTCGCCGCGGCCGTGGTGGTGGCGACGGCGGAGAGGAAGAACGGGCGGCGGTGGGCGCGCAGGACGTCACCGCCGGGGACGTCGTCCAGCAGCCGGTCCGACAGGAGACCGGCGGCGTTCGCCCCGGCCACCAGGACCGGTGCGGCTAGGAACGTGGCGACGGTGCCGGCGGCCTGCGGGTCGAGGAACGGCGTCACGCCGGCGGCCAGCAGCGGGGCGGCGATCTCGGCGACGGCGAACCGCTTCTCAACGGCGGGGTTGGGGATTTCGGCGGCGTGGGCGGTGTGAGGGGTGGTCATCTCGGCTACTCCTGGGTGTACCACGTGCGGTCGGCCATGGGGACGCGGGAGGAGTCGACGGCCTGCTGGATGCCGTCGTGGTCGGTGTGGGCCTGCTGCTCGGCGGTGGCGGCCTCGCGGCCGGCCTCCTCGGCCGAGGCGGCGTAGGCGATCGCTGCGCTGGATAGGCCCTGCATGATCCGGGCGACCTCGTGGGTCTCGGCGACGGTGGCGGCGTCGACCTTGAGGGCGGCGATCTGCTCGGCGATCCGCCCGGTCTCCTTGGCGGCGTTGTCCTGGGCCGCGGCCAGGGCCTGGAAGGCGGCGGTGTCGCGCCGCAGGTCGCGGGACAGCTCCCGGACCTGGCGCCTGAGTTCGCGGTAGGTCAGATCGGTGGCCATGTCAGCTTCCCTGCTGGTCTCGGTAGAACTGCCGCTCGGCCGGGGTGGTGAGCGGGCTGTCGACCACGGCCCGGACGATCGGACCGTGGCGGGTCTCGGCGTTGGCGGCCAGCACCGTGACGGCCTCCGCGCCGCGGTGGGCGGCCTGCTCGGCGATCGTGGCGTTGACGTCCAGGGCCTTGGCCCGCTCTGCGAGCCTGCGCAGCTTGTTGACCAGGGCGACACCGCCCTTGACGTTCTTGGCGTCCTCGGCGAGCTGCTGGGCGCGGTTGGCGTGCTGTTCGGCGTGCTCGCGGGCGGTCTTGCTGTCCTCGGCGATCCGCGTCAGCACATCCCGCTTCTCGTTCAGGCGGGCCTCGAACTGGCGCAGCGTGCGCACCTCGCCACGGCTCATGGTGTGCTGGCGCCCCTCGCCCGGGCCGGCCGTGAACGTGATGCTGTCCGCGCCGACCGAGATGTCCCGTACCGGGTCCGCCGACGGCTTCTCGCGGCGGTAGGGCTCCGGTGGGACGTTCGGCTCGTACGGCGCCGGCGGGGCCTTCGGGCGGCGCGGCTCGGGCACCGGCGCGGATGCGGCAGCCTCAGCGGTGGTGGGTGGCTTCCTCTCCAGATCGGCGGTCGAGCCGTGAACCGGCTCCATCCCGGGGGACTGCGGGACGCACGGCCCGGGGGTCTTCGTGTCGGGCATGGGCTTCTTCCTCTCGGTCCCGGTGCTAGCCGGGGCCTCGGCGGGCGGCACCGGCGGCCCGGCGGGCTTCTGCCCGTCGGCCACCGCCGCGGCGGGCACCGGGGGCGGGGTCTTCTCGGGTTCGCCGGGCTTCGCGTCCTTGCCCGCCGTGTGGGGTTTGGCCGGGGCGGGCGGGCTCGGCTTCTCGGGCTTCTCGCCGCGGGCGCGGTCCTCGATGGCCTTCGCGCCGTCGAACTTGGTGTCCAGGCCCTTGTCCTGCGTGCCCTTGGCCGGAGCGGGCTTCGGGGCGCCGGCCGGCTTCGGATCGGCCTTGCCGGGCTTCTTGCCACCCGTGGCGTCCGGTTCGGGGCCGGGGCTCGTGGCCGGGCGCTCCGCCTTCCCGGTGCCGTCGGACTTCGGAGTGGCGGGGCTCTTCGGGGCCTTCTCGCCCTTGCCCTTGCCGCTGGCCGGGGATTCGGGCTTGGCGGGGGTGGTGTCCTTCGAGGTGCTGGTCTTCGCGGACCGGGTGTCGCGGTGGTTCTTGTCGTCGCCGCTGGTCTTGGCCGAGGTGTCGGTCTTGGCGGCCTTGGCGTTGGACCGGGTGTCGGCCGTCTTGGTGTCGGCGGCGGACTTGGTGTCGCGGTTGGTCTTGGACGCGGTCGAGGAATCGGCCTTCGACGCCTTCGTGTCGGCCGTCTTGGCGTCGCTGTCGGCCTTGGTGCGGTGGTCGCGGTTGGCGTGGTTCTTCGCGTCGTTGGTGTCGCTCTTCTTGACGTCGCGCTGGTCACGGCCCTGGTGCTGGCTGGTCTTGTTGTTCAGGTCGGCCGTCTTCGCGTCACGCTGGGAGCGGTGCTGGGCGGCGTGCTCGTTCTTGGCGACCCGGTCGTTCTTGTTGGTGTTCGTGGTCGTCGCCGAAGTCCCGGAAACGCGGGTCTCCTTGACGTCGTGCTGGCGCTTGATGCTGGTCGTGGTGCCGGTGCGACGCCACCGCTCGGCCAGCGCCCGCACCAGCGCCGACAGGGCGCCCTCCCGGGTGCCGTCGGCCCCGGCCCCGCTCGCTCCGTTCTTGCCGCCGACCGCGCTCGTGGCGGCGGAGTCGGTCGGGGTGGCGGGGGTCTGGGCCAGGGCCGTGGTGGTGCCGAGCGGCTCGGCGGGACGGGCCGGCGCGACCGGGGTGAGGATCTGCCGCAGCGTGCTCGGCGGGGTGGGGGCGGCGGGGCCAGGCTCCGTGCTGCCCCCCTCCGGAGAAGCCTCGGCGGGGGCCGTGACGGGCGGTTCGGTCGGGTGCGGCGGGGGGAGCGTGGCGCCGGAGTCGGTGGGCGTGGTCATCGCGATTCCTCACTCTCTGCGATCTCCCACCCACCCCCCACCCGGCGAGAACAAGGCCTCCCACGCCTCTGAGCGGGTGGGGAGAACGCTTCTCCGGATGGGGGGTGGGTGGGGGGGATCACAATCGGTTACGGTCGGGAAAACTTCCGCTTCACCCAGCCGACGGCCACGGCCGTCCCGGCGACCCCGAGGACGACCAGCCCGACACCCGGGGTCGAGTCGCCGTCGCCCCCGCCGGAGCCGACGGTGCGGGAGGTGTTGACCATCCCGGGCACGTCCACGGCGGGGAAGACCTTGCCGCAGTCCGCGACGGCGTTGTAGGTGTTGCCGGCCTTGGCCACGCACGCCTGGACCGCCTCACGGCGGGCCTTCTGCGCGGGGGTCTCCTGGTCGGCGGCCTTGGCGAGGTCGGCGGCCTGCTTCTGCTTCTCCAGCTCCAACTTCGAGTTGTCCAGGGCGATCTGGGCCTTGCGGACCTCCGCGTCGGCCTCGGCCGAGGCGTAGTTCGAATAGGCCACCATCCCCGCCGCGGCCAGCACCACCGCGCCGGCGCCGATACCGGCCTTGGCGCGGGCGGACAGCCGGGCGTTCGGGGCGTAGGCGCCGTGCAGCGGCGGCGTCTTCCACGACGGCACGCTGGTGATGTCGTAGGCGGGGTCGTTGTAGACCGAGTCACGGTCGGGCACGGTCGTGCTCCTCTTCTTGTGCCAGGCGGGAAGGGTTCGTTGAGGTCAGAGCCGGTAGGGCTCCAGCGAGAAGAACAGGACGGACCCGCCGTCCAACTGCGGCTCGCGGCGCGCCAGCCACTCCCGGATGCCGACGTAGGCGTGCTCCCGCGGGCAGCTGGGCGGGAAGCTGGAGTTGCCGGAGCGCGTCGCGACGACGTAGCCGGTCGAGGTCGGGTACTGGAGGGTGATCAGCCACGAGTGGGTGGGCTCGGCGGGCGTTTCGGGCAGGGACATGACAGCGAGATCCCTTCGAGGGCGAAATGGGCGTTCGGGGCGCTCAGGCGGTGGTCGGGACGTGCCCGGCGCAGGGCAGGCAGGTGCCGAGGTGCGCGGGGAGCACGTAGCCCGCGTCGTGTCCGCAGGCGGGACAGGTGCGGCGGGCGGCATTGGCCTTGGCGAGGGCTGCGGCCTTCGCGGGGGTCATCGGCCGGACGGGCTTGGCCCGGTCGAGCCGGTAGAGGTAGGCGGCCCGGGTACCGCGCCGGCGGGACGGCCACATGATCTGCGCGGCCACGTCCTGGCCGCCGGGCCGCAGCCCCTTGGCGCGGAGCTGCCGGCGGGTGAAGAGGCCACGCGGCGCCATGCGCCACGGGTAGGTGGGCGTTCCGCCGTGGCGGGTGCCGTCGGGGTCCCAGTGGCGGGGGCGGCTCATGCGGCCACCGCCTCGGCGCCGCCGCCTCGCTGCTCGTTGAGCCGCTTGTAGACGAGGTTGACGTAGGCCGGGGAGCGGGTGGAGCGGCGGGCGGCCTCCCTCTGGGAGACGCGGTCGCGCCAGCACTCTTCGATCACGCGAGCGGCCTCGGCCTCGTCCAGCCGGACCGGCTCCTGCGGTTCGGTGTTCACCGAGTCGGCCGGGGCGTTCACCTTGTGCTCGGCGGTGAACGGCTCGGGTTCCGGGGTGCTCACCGGGTCCGGACCATCCGGGTAGACCGGGCCGTCGATCACGTCCTCGACGGTCGCGGGGGCCGTGTCGGTGATCGGTTCGGCGGGGTCGGCCGGGGTGGGGTGGACGGGGGTGAGCGCCGGGTGAACGGGCTCGGTGTTCACCGCGTCCACCCCGCCTGCGGGGAGCGCTTCCCGGGCATCCGGAACGGGCCTGGGCGGCAAGGGTTCGGCGACCGGCGAGGCGGGGGTGAACGGCATGGTGGGGAAGGTGAACAGCGGCCCGTTCACCACCTGCCGGGCGGCCTGCGGGATCGTTGCCGGGCGGGTCCGAAGCGGGGGCTGGGACCGGCGCGCGAGGCGGGCCAGAGCCCGCCGGTAGGCCGGTCCGGCCTCGGCGACGAGCAGCAGCAACAGCGGCGGGATCAGGTGGATCACGACCCCGACCAGGTCACCTTCCAACACCGAGGCGCCGATGTTGAGCCACACCGTGGCCAGCCCAGTGACCCACCGGAAGAGCGCCGGCCAGCGACCGGCGCTCACCCCGAACCGGGACAGCGTGCTGTCCGCCTGGAGGCTCAGGATGAAGCAGCCGTCGGCGGCGACCGCCATGACGGGGCCGGTGCCGAAGCCGGTCGAATGGGCGTCGATGAACGGGGCGGCGGTAGACATGCTCACCGCGACCACCGCCCCCGTCAGCACCCATGTGCCGGTGCTGATCACCCGGGAGGTACGGCGGATCTGGGCCTCGGTGGGCACCTCGGTGAGCACCGGGTGAACACCCCCGCCCGTGCAGTGAACGTTCACCCGGCACCCCCGGCGGCGCGCCGTTCACGCAGAGCGGCCCGTGAGCGGCGCTTGTACAGCGCGGTGCGCTCGACCGGCGTCATCCCGCCGAAGACGCCGTGCTTCTCGAACCGCTCCATCGCGAGTTCCAGGCACATCGTGCGCACCGGGCACCCGGCACAGATCATCTTGGCGCGCCGCTCGGACCACGCGGCGGCCTCGGCCCCGATCTCCTCGGTGTCCGGGTAGAACAGGTCGGTGTCGACGCCGGCGCAGGCCGCGCCCCGCAGGTCGCCGTTCCCGTCCGGGCGGTACTCGGCCAGCACGGTAGCCGCCGGGCGGGCGGCCAGGTGCGGGGTGCGGCTCGCGCCGCTGATGATGGTGCGGAGCTGAGCCATCACGCCGCCGCCTTCCAGGTCAGCACCCGGCGGCGCTCCGCCTTGCGCATCAGCGACGACGCGAACCGGGCCGCCGGCCCGTCCAGGTCCCGCAGGACCTCCCGCGCGACATCGAGCCGGGCCTGCCGGTCCTCGGCGGACTCGTCCTCGGTGCCGGTGAACAGCTCGGCGTCGAGGCCGTAGCCGAAGGCGAGTTCCGCGAACTCGTCGGGCGTTGCGGCCTCCTGGCCTGCAACAATCAGTTTCATGGGTTCACCTCGTCCAATCGGGGGTGAGCCCGCAGGGCCGCCGCGCACCCGGCCAAGGACAGCGCGGCGGCCCGACTCAGCGCGGGCTCAGCTACTCGGTGGGTCACGAGCAGCCATGACCCCCGACCCGACCGGCGAGCCGGCGGATCGGGGACCAAGGACACTCGGAACATGCGGGGCTTCGCCGCGCTGCCGTTCCACGGACAGCCGGTCCCGAGCCCCAGTCGGGCGCGCCATGCTCACTACCTGGCGCCAGCAGGCGGACATCACCCGGTATCCGCGCGGGGACGGGGTGCCAGCCCCGTCATGCAATCACTCTGTTGAGTTCTCAAAGAACCGCGATCAGAGCAGCTCGCAGGGCGTGCGGCTGGGCCGCCTTCCCCCGACAACTGCCGGTCGCATCTGTCCAGCTCAGAGCAGCCCAAAGAAGGCACCACCAGGCCATTAATCTCACCTGGTCTTGTTGGCTGACTTGTTCCAACAAGCTGATGGCATGAGCTTGGGGCATGGATGCTCGCGCCGTCAAGCGCTTCGGGGTACCTTGTTGGAACAAGTCCTCCAAGTCAGGGAGATCAGACATGGCCAAACAGGTCCCGCGCTATCACGCCATCGCCGATGACCTGCGGCTTCAGATCGAGCAGGGCCGATTGGCGCCTGGTCAAAAGCTCCCGACCGAGGAGGAACTGACTACGGCTTATGGCGTCAGCCGGAACACCGTGCGCCTCGCGCTCGGTCGCCTGACGGACGAAGGTCTTCTGGTCTCGGCCCAGGGGCGCGGCAGCTTCGTGCGAGAGCGCTATAAGCAGGCCGTGTGGAACTGGTCGACCATGGAGTCGCGGTCCGTGCACGAGGTCAACCACACCGCCGGGGACCAGTGGGCCAGCCAGATAGCGGGTAACGGCCAGGAGCCGCGTCAAGAGATCCGGGTGTCGATCAGGCGGCCCCCGGAGGAGGTGGCGCGCCAACTCCAGCTCGACCCCACAACGGCCCTGACCGTCGTCCGCGAGCGCATCCGCTACGTGGATCATGAGCCCTACGCCCTTGCGGACAGCTACTTCCCCGAGGAACTGGTCAGGAACACGCCGCTGATGCTGCCTGAGGACGTGTCGGCCCCCGGTGGTGTGCTTGCCAGCGCTGGCCTGATCCAGGTCCGGTACAGCGACGAAATTACGGTTCGGATGCCCACTCGGGACGAGAGCGAACGACTCGTGCTCCCTGCGGCAACGCCGGTCGCGGTCCACCGCCGCACCGGCTACGACAAGGACGACAGGCCGCTCCGGGTCATGATTACGACGCTTCCCGGCGACAGGCACGTCATCCGCTACGACGTCTCGGCGGACTAGGACGACATGACCACTCTGAGCGCTGCACGACGCCCGGAACCCCTGAATGGCCATGAGCCCAGTCCAGATCTCGTCTGGTACGCCGCGTACGGCTCGAACATGCACCTCGACCGGCTGATGTACTACATCGCCGGCGGGTGCCCACCAGGCGGTGCGCGCACCTACCCGGGGTGCCGTGACCCGCGCCCGCCCCGGGCGGCGGTGCCCGTCATGCTGCCAGGACAGCTCTACTTCGCCTTGGAGTCGAAGGTCTGGACTGGAGGCATGGGCTTCTACGACCAGACCGACGACGGGGAGATGCCGGCGCGGGCCTATCTGGTCACCCCCGAGCAGTTCTCCGACATCGCTGCACAGGAGATGCACGAGCTACCCGGGCGGGACATCGACCTCTCGCAAGCCCTGAAGCTGGGAAGCATCCGCCTCGGCCCCGGCCGCTACGAGACGCTGGTGTGCCCGGGCCAGATCGACGGCTACGCGGTCTTCACGTTCACGGCGCCGTGGCGGCGCGTCGATGCGGAGGTGACCCGCCCTTCAGCCGCTTACCTCCGCAACTTCGCGTCCGGGCTTCGGGAGGCCCACGGGTGGACCAGCGAGGACGCAGCTAGGTATCTGAGCACCCGGCCGGGTGCGGCTGGGTCCTGGACGGCGGCGGCGATCCTGAAGGCTCTGGGCTCAGAGCCCAGCAACCCCGGGCCGAGGCCGGGGGACCAAAAGCCCAGGTAGCGACACGGTCTCTGGTCTCAGTTCTGGTCTCATTCGCCCCCGTTCGCCAGGGTTCACCGCACCCCTCCGACGCCCCTCCCACCTGGGGCCGGAACCCCGGCGAACCCTGCCGGACACGGCCGCACAGACCTCGAAAGCGTGTGTGGGGGCAACTCCACCGTGGGTTCGAATCCCACCGCTACCGCTGGAAAGCCCGAGGGCCCGTCCGATCCGGACGGGCCCTCGGCGTTTCCGCGCACCCTCGGACGCGGGAGGGCTCCGCGCTCCGGGCTGACGACCACCGTCGCCCGGCCCCGCGGAGCCTGGAGGGGGAGCGGCTCGGGGGGACGACCGCTCCCCCGGCGGAGTCCCACAACCGGCGCCGCGTGGGGGAAGCCGCGGCGGTCGGTCCCACAGCGGGGAGCTCCGGATCCACGTACCGGGGGATTCCTGCCAGATCCCCGGCACCGCCATCCATCCTGCCGCCCGGGGTCCGTCCGGGCACCCGGAGAAAGCCCCCACTCGCGGGGACCTTCGTCCCGCCGGACGAACGGGTCTCACACTTGATAGCCCGTCCGGTGGATAAGCTGCCCTGCGGGCCCGCTCGGGGGCCGGGACGACGGCGGCCCACGGCTGGGAGGAAGGTCGCGATGGCGCAGGCGAAGAAGATCGGCATGGTCCTCCTGCTCATCTTCGTGCTCTACTCGATCATCACCTCGCCCGCCCGCTCCGCCGAACTCGTCCAGCTCGGCTTCGAGGGCATCTCCAACGCGGCCAAGGCCGTCGGCACCTTCATGACCGGCCTGATCAAGTAGCGATCCTCAAGTAGCGGTCCACTCACGGACCGGGCGGCCCGAGCCCGGCCCCGGTGCACCGGCTACGGTGGGCGGGACCCTCTACCCCCGTCCGCGAGGAGCGGCAATCGTGATCCGGCACCTGGTCCTGTTCAAGCTCAACGAAGGCGTCACCAAGGACGAAGAGCGCGTGCTCGCCGGCGCCAAGGCGTTCGCCGAGCTCGGCGCGCTGATCCCCGAGCTGCGCGAGTGGGAGTGCGGCTGGAACACCACCGAGCGGGACATCGCGTACGACTACGCGATCAACAGCCTGGTCGAGGACCGCGAGTCCCTGCAGGCCTACCTGACCCACCCGGCCCACCAGGCCGCAGCGGCCCGGTGGCGCGAGTTCGCCACCTGGGTGATCGCCGACATCGAGGTCTGACCCCGGCCCGTCCCTCGGACGGCCCGCGTCGCCCCGCCCGGCCCCCGGGCGGGGCGTCCTGTTCCGTCCGGGAACGACCCTTGCGGCGCCTCGCCGACGGGGTCGGCGAGGGCCGAATACCGCACCAACACACCTCCGTCGGGTGCTTGCCCGACCTGTGCCCACCTTGTGATGCTATGACCGGTTTTGCCGGACATGGCGAGGTGAACGACCAGCCGCGACACCCGATCCGCAGGGCCCGCCGTTGTCGACTATGGAGGGGTGACGTGCCCGTGGACGACGCTCTGGCTGCGATCATCAGCCCGGCCGGCGAGCTCCGCCCGGACGGACTGCGCGGTACCGGCGGCCGTCCGGCCATGGACGTCCGGACGCTGACCCGGGTGCTGTTCGAGCGGCTCGCCGAGCTGCCGCCGGACGCCCCCGAGCGGGAGCGGGTCCGGGCCGCCCTGATCGAGGTGAACATCCCGCTGGTCCGCTACGCGGCCACCCGCTTCCGCAGCCGCAGCGAGCCGATGGAGGACGTCGTCCAGGTCGGCACCATCGGCCTGATCAACGCGATCGACCGCTTCGACCCCAGCCGCGGCGTCCAGTTCCCCACCTACGCGCTGCCGACCATCCTGGGCGAGATCAAGCGCTACTTCCGGGACAACGTCCGCACCATGCACGTGCCGCGCCGGCTCCAGGAGCTGTGGGTCCAGGTGAGCGGCGCCATGGAGGAGCTGACGGTGCTGCACGGACGGGCCCCCAAGGTGCCTGAGATCGCCGCCAGCCTGCGCATCCCCGAGGAGGACGTCCGGGCCTGCCTGGACGCCGGGCGGGCCTACAACGCGGCGTCCCTGGAGGCCGCGCAGGAGCACGAGGGCGGACTCGCCCTGCTGGACCGGCTCGGCTACGAGGACTCGGCGCTGGCCGAGGTCGAGCACCGGGACATGGTCCGCCACCTGCTGGTCCAGCTCCCGGAGCGGGAGCGGCGGATCGTGATGCTGCGCTTCTTCGCCAACCTCACCCAGTCGCAGATCAGCACCGAACTGGGGATGTCCCAGATGCACGTCTCCCGGCTGCTCTCGCGGATCCTGACCAGGCTTCGCAGCGGCAACTCATGGGAAGAATGAGATTGCAGCGCGTTACCCCGACGTGACATCTTGCGACGTTCGGGTTTGCCGTGCACCGTGTTCCGGTATGCAGGGGGTTGGGCCCTCGCCGGGAACCTCCGAACGTCGGCCCCCGTTCAGCCGTCAGTCACGAGGGGGTGGGTGCATGTCCGGAGAGCTGGGCACTGCGGAGATCCACGCTGGTCAGACCAAGGGCACCATGGTGGCCGAGGACCTGATCCCGCGCCAGCGGACCGGTGCCGCCGAGCCGCCCGGTCCCGGGGCTCCGCCCGAGACACCGCTCGGCTCCGGGCTGGACACCCGGACGCTCTCCCGCTCGCTGTTCCTGCGCCTGGCCGCGCTGGAGCCGGGCAGCGCGGAGCACATCTACGTCCGCGACACCCTGATCGAGCTCAACCTGCCGCTGGTCCGGTACGCCTCGGCGCGCTTCCGCAGCCGCAACGAGCCGATGGAGGACATCGTCCAGGTCGGCACGATCGGCCTGATCAAGGCGATCGACCGCTTCGATCCGGAGCGCGGGGTGGAGTTCCCGACCTTCGCGATGCCGACGGTGGTCGGCGAGATCAAGCGCTTCTTCCGGGACACCAGCTGGTCGGTCCGGGTGCCGCGGCGGCTCCAGGAGCTGCGGCTGGCGCTGACCAAGGCCGGGGACGAGCTGTCCCAGCGGCTGGACCGTTCCCCCACCGTCGCCGAGTTGGCCACCTGCCTCGGAGTCAGCGAGGAGGACGTGGTCGAGGGCCTCGCGGTGGGCAACGCGTACACCGCCAGCTCCCTGGACTCCAGCCCCGGCGAGGAGGACAGCGAGGGGCCGCTGGCCGAGCGGCTCGGCTACGAAGACCTCGCGCTGGAGGGCGTGGAGTACCGCGAGTCGCTCAAGCCGCTGCTGGCCAAGCTGCCGCCGCGCGAGCGCCGGATCATCATGCTGCGGTTCTTCGGCAACCTCACCCAGTCGCAGATCGGCGAGGAGATCGGGATCTCCCAGATGCACGTCTCCCGGTTGCTCACCAGGACGCTCACCCAGCTCCGCGAGGGGCTGATCAGCGAGGGCTGACCGCCCTTCGGCCCGGCGCCCTCAGGTCGCCGGGCCGTCCAGCAGATTGGTCCGCAGCCCGGCCAACACCCCGTCGTCCAGCCCGAGCCCCTCCCGCCAGAACGCGTCGAAGCCGCTCCAGCCGGCCTCGACCTCCGCGAAGGCCGCGTCCAGGTAGCCGCGGTCCGCCCGGAAGACCGGCAGGAGGAGCTCGGGCTCGCGCATCAGGCCGCGGCTGCCGAACTCCTCCAGCACCCGCGTCACGGCCGGGGCGGAGCGCTCGTTGGTGAGCAGGTAGTCGGCGAGCACCGTCCCGCGGTCCACCCCCAGGGCGGTCAGCACCAGCGCGGCGGCCCAGCCGGTGCGGTCCTTGCCCGCCGAGCAGTGGAACAGCAGCGGCACCCCGTCCGGCGCGGCCAGCAGCCGCAGCAGGGCGGCGAAGCGCTCCCGGGCCTGGGCGTCGGTGACGAACCAGCGGTACAGACCGGTCATCATCGCGGCCGCCCGGCCGTCGCCGAGCGCGGCGCGCTGCTTGCGCGCACTGCGGTCGGCGAGCGCGCTGCGCAGCGTCAGGTGGATGTCGTAATCCACGGCCCACAGCGGAAGCTGGTGGAGGATCACACCTTCCGGCAGCCGGTCCGGGCCGGCTTCACGGACCTCCTCGGCACTGCGCAGGTCCACCACGCGACGCAGGCCGAGCGCGCCCAGCGGGCCGAGGTCCTCGGCGGTGAGGTGGTTCAGGCCATCGCTGCGCAGCACGACGCCGCCGCGGACCGCCCGTCCGTCGGCCGTCCGGTAGCCACCCAGGTCCCGGGCGTTGAGCGCACCGCGCAGACCGAGACTGCGCCCGACCAGCTCCGTTCCGTCCGCCTCCGGGAGCGCATTCCGCGGACCCCCGATTCGCTCGGACTCGATCTGCCGATCGGTCACCCGCGCGCCTCCATTGCATATTCGGACTGTCACATGGCACAGGGGTGCCGGATATTGCATGAACCTGCCCGTCGGCCGGACGAGATGTGCAAGAGTGTCAGGCGCGACGACGACAGTGTAGGTGTCCCGCGGAACCGCGCTGAGCCGCACTCTCGGTCACCAGGTGTAGCACTCGGCTTCCGTTTTTTCATTTTCAATTCATTATTTGCGCGGGCGGTCCGGTTACGGTCACAATCAGCGCCTCCATGGCTTCGCCATGAACGTAGGTAACAGGTTCGCTGCACTCTCACCCAATTGGTCCCTCGCACGGTCGACCCTCGACCAGGATGGGCGCCGGGCAGCCTGCTGCCTGTGAACAGCTACACGGGCGGGCGAGCGCAGAGCAGCGCTGCGCCGGCCCCAAGGGGAGGATCAACCATGGGTCGAGCGACCCGAAGAGTTGCCGCATGCGCGGCGGCAGTTCTGCTGGCCAGCGGCCTGCAGATCACCCTGGCCCACGGCGACACCACGCCGCCCAGGATCGACCTCACCGTCCTGGTCGTCGACGACGGTGGACCGTCCGTCGCGGCGATCACCGCCGAGTTGAAGAGCCAGGGGACGCCGTACAAGGTCGTCAGCCTCAATGACCCCAACCGTCCCGTCATCAACGCGGCTTTCCTGAGCGACACGGTGAACGGGCAGCCCCGCGGGAAGTACCAGGGCATCGTGCTGCCCAACGAAAACCCCTTCCCCAACAGCGCCGCCGAGATGACGGCGATCGCGAGCTACGAAGCCGCTTTCAACGTGCGGCAGATTGACGCGTACACCTGGGCCAGCCCGGCGGTGGGCCTGAACTACGCGCAGAATCCCGGATTCGTCGGCACCCTCGACGGATTCCAGGCCGCCACCACCGCGGCCGGAACTTCGGGCCCGTTCGGGTACCTCAAGGGCAGCGTGCCGTTCGAGGACAACGACCCGAACGTGAGTGAGAGCTACGGCTACCTGGCGACCCCGCTCGCCAATCTGCCGGCCGGCGCCTCCTACGTGCCGCTGGTCGACGCGGCGATACCCGGCTCGACCACCCGCGGCTCGCTCGTCGGCGAGTACACCCACGACGGCCGCAAGGAACTGGTCGTCACCTTCGTCTACAACCAGTACCAGCAGCAGTACCGGCTGCTGGCCCGCGGCATGGTCGACTGGATCACCCAGGGCGTCCACCTCGGCTACGACCGGAACTACTTCGCCACCCACGTGGACGACGTCTTCCTGGCCGACGACCGCTGGGACACGGCGCTCAAGTGCACCCCCGGCGACGTCACCTGCCCGCCCGGCACCCCGGACACCGCGAACCCGATCCGGATGACCCCGGACGACGCCAACTACCTCAAGCAGTGGCAGACCGCCAACAACTTCACGCTGGACATGGTGTTCAACGGCGGCGGCAGCGAGGACTGGAAGTCGGACCACCAGACCACCGTGGACCCGACCGCCAGCCAGCTGATCGCCGACCAGAACAGCTACCGCTGGGTGAACCACACCTACAGCCACCCGTACCTGGGCTGCGTGCAGGACGTCAGCGTGGTGCCGTGGCGCTGCACCAAGGACGCCTCGGGCAACACCGTCTGGGTCGACCAGAACACCATCTCGACCCAGATCAAGCAGAACTTCGACTGGGCCACCAAGAACGGCCTCAAGCCCGACCCGCAGGCGCTCGTCACCGGCGAGCACTCGGGCCTGCTGACCGCCCCGCAGGAGACCAGCGACAACCCGAACCTGGCGCCGGCGCTCGCCGCCAACGGCATCAAGTTCACCGGCAGCGACGCCTCCCGCGAGTCCGGCCAGCGGGCCGTCGGCTCGTCCACGCTGACCGTGCCGCGCTACCCGATGAACGTCTTCTACAACGCCGGCACGGCGAAGGAGGAGGCCGACGAGTACAACTGGATCTACACCAGCAAGGCCAACGGCGGCAGCGGCGTCTGCGAGAACAACGCCAACTCCACCTGCCTGTCGCAGCCGCTGGACACCGCCACCGGCTACCAGTCGTACATCGTGCCGCTGGAGGCCCGGATCGACCTCGGCCACGTGCTGAGCAACGACCCGCGGCCGCACTTCGTGCACCAGTCGAACCTCTCCGAGGACCGCATCCTGTACTCGGTGCTGGAGAAGATCCTCGGCACCTACCGCTCGCTGCACGCGGACAACGCCCCGATCGTGAACCTCAGTGAGCGCGAGATCGGCCAGGAGTTCCAGCGCCGCGCGGCCTGGAACAACGCCGTCGCCGCCGGCCAGGTGACCGCCTACAAGGTCGGCAACACCGTCACGGTCAACGCGCCGGCCGGCGTTCAGGTCCAGGCCACCATGCCGACCGGAACCACTCAGAAGCTGTCCATCGGATCGACCGCCTTCGGTTCGTCCTACGCCGGTACGCTCTCCGGTTGGGTGTCCCCGGGCGCCCTGCAGAGCGGTGTCGTCCTGCAGCTGCCCGCCGGCAGCGCACCGGCCGCCCCGGCCGCCGTCGCGCCGAGCGTCGCGGCCAAGTCCGTCGCGGCCCCGGCCCCGGCGGACAAGACGGTCGTGCCGCAGGGCGTCGCCACGCCGGTCCCGGCCGGCCCCGGCGACACCACCCGCAAGCCCGCCGCGTCCCTCGTCCCCGGCAGCGGAACCCCGGTGCCCGGCAAGGGCGTCACCACCGTCACCGGTGCCGCGAAGAACGGCCAGGGCAAGCAGTCCGGCAAGGCCTCTGGGGGGACGGCCTCGCACGGCACCACCGGACGCTCCGGCAACCGGTAACCGCACCGCCCGTCGGCGGGGTCGGGCCGGTCACCCGGCCCGGCCCCGCCACGGCTGACGTTCCGGCCACCCAGGCCGGGCAACCGACGCAAGAACAGGAGGGGGGACAGGAGATGCGCGTCACCCTGCTCACCGAGGGGACGTACCCGCACCAGCACGGCGGCGTGAGCGTCTGGTGCGACCAGCTCGTTCAGGGCATGCCGGACGTCGACTTCGACGTCATCGCCGTCACCGGAACCGGCCAGGAGCCACTGGCCTGGGAACTGCCCGCCAACGTGCGGTCGGTCACCACCGCACCGCTGTGGGGCCCGGCCTCAGACGCCCGACCGCCGCGCGGCAAGGAGATGCGGCGCTTCCTCAACGCGTACGAGCGCTTCCTGCACTCCATCCTCGACCCGGTCTACACCACCCACTTCGGCACCGAGCTGTACGGCTTCGCCGACCTCGCCCGGCGCGGACTGCTCAGCCCCGCGCTGCGCAGCGAGCGCGCCCTGCGCACGCTCCAGCAGGTGTGGACCCGCGACTACCTGCCCACCGCCGCCTCCCGGCCCACCCTGCACGACGCGCTGAACGCCACCGACCTGCTGGAGCACGCCCTGCGGCCGCTCTCGGTCGAGCCGCCCACCGACGGGGTCGCCCACGCGGCCAGCGGTGGCCTGGCCACCCTGCCCGGGCTGATCGCCGCCCAGCAGTACGGCGTACCGTTTCTGCTCACCGAGCACGGCATCTACCTGCGCGAGCGCTACCTCGGCTACCGCACCGGCCCCTACCGCTGGCCGGTCAAGGCGCTGCTGCTCGGCTTCTACCGGATGCTCGCCGAGGAGAGCTACCGGCAGGCCGCACTGGTCACCCCCGGCAACCGGTACAACCGGCGCTGGGAGGAGCGCGGCGGCACGCCGTCCGCCCACATCCGCACCGTCTACAACGGGGTGGACCCGGCCGCCTTCCCGCCGGCCGGACCGGAACCCGAGACGCCCACCCTCAGCTGGGCCGGCCGGGTCGACCCGATCAAGGACCTGGAGACGCTGATCCGGGCCTTCGCCATCGTCCAGCGTGAGATCCCCGAAGCGCGGCTGCGGCTCTTCGGCGGCACTCCCAAGGGCGGCGAAGCGTACCGGGACGGCTGCATAGCCCTGGCCGTCGAACTCGGCATAGCCGAGTCGGTGGCCTTCGAAGGCCGCGTCGCCGACATCACCGACGCGTACGCGGCGGGCAACGTGGTGATGCTCTCCAGCATCAGCGAGGGCTTCCCGTTCACCCTGATCGAGGCCATGTCCTGCGGCCGCGCGACCGTCTCGACGGACGTCGGCGGCGTGCGCGAGGCCGTCGGCGACACCGGCCTGGTCGTCCCCCCGCGCGAGCCCGAGCCGATGGCGGCCGCCGCGATCGAGCTGCTGCGCGATCCCGAACGTCGCGCCCGGCTCGGCGAAGGGGCTCGGCTGCGGGTCATCGAGCAGTTCACGCTCCGCCAGAACATCGACGGCTTCCGGGGCATCTACACCGAGCTCCTCGGCACCTCCCGCTGGATGCCCGGCGGCATGGTGGCCGTCACCGACGAGGTACCCAGCCCCGACTGGGGTCAGCGACTGGCCGTCGTCCAGCCCCAGCCGAGCGAGGTGGGCGCGTGAGCGAGCGGAGTGAGCGAACCATCGAGAGGTGCGCGTACCGCGAAGCGGCTGCCGTGCGCAGCGAGGTGGGCGCGTGAGCGAGCGGAGCGAGCGAACCATCGAGAGGTGCGCGTACCGCGAAGCGGCTGCCGAGCGCAGCGAGGTGGGCGCATGAGCGGTCCCATTCGGCTCGTTCCGGACGAGGGCGGCGCCGAGCGGACGATGCAGCTGCGCACCCTGCCGCTGAAGCGCCGCCGCCCCGCCGAGCCCGTCGAGCCCGAGCCCGCGGAGGAGCTCGGCCTCTCCGCCGACCCGTTGGAGGAGCTCGCCGAGCGCCTGCACGACATCTGCGCCGACGCCGTCCACCCGTACGAGATCGCCGCCTTCCTGGAGTCCGACGGCCTCTCCGACGAGCAGGCCGCCCTGCTGTACGGCCGCCCCGACGCGTTCACCGTCGCCGAGGAGCTGTTCGAGAAGGTCGAGCGCCGTTACCCCGGCCAGGGCTCCGAGTTCGCCAACCCCTGGCGGGCCGATCCCTGGCGCTGCGTGGTGCGCGGCCTGGTGTTCGCCCTGCCCGCGTTCGGCTACCTGCTCGGCGCCAACCTGTTCGCGACCGCCCGGATGCGCTTCGGCCTGCCCTCGGGCATGCTCGCGCTGTCCGTCGCCACGCTGGTCAGCTGGGGCTTCAACCAGGCGCTGGCGCACCGCGCGTACCGCTGGCTGGGCCGGCTGCGCCGCCGGGAGGCGGCCCTCTGCCTGGCCGTCGGCGCTCCGGTCGGCGCGCTGCTGGCCTCGGCGGCGGCGTACGTGGTCGGCGGGCCGCTGGACTCGCTGTGGTTCGCCGCCGGGCAGTCCTGCTACCTGGGCGCGGCCACCGCGCTGCTGGTGCTCGGGCGGGAGAAGTTCCTGCTGGTGGCGCTCGCTCCGGCCTCGGTCGGTGCGGGCGTGGTGCTGGCGGTGGACGTCCCGCAGGTGGTCCGCACGGTGGTGCTGCTCGCCTCGGTGGCGCTGGCCGTCGGGCTGTCCGCCCGCGAGCTGCTGGTCGCCGCGCGCGGCGGCGAACGGGACGGCGGGCAGTCGGCGCTGCCGATCCGCCAGGAGGTCCCGCACCTGCTGTTCGGCGTGGCCTGCGGCGCACTGACGCTGATCGCCGGTCTCGGCGAGACCATCCACCAGGCCGTCCAGGCCGCCGCCCACGTCGTGCACGCCCACGGCGGCGCGCACGCCCAGCCGGTGCGCGAGCTGAAGGCCACCCCCACCGGGCCGGCCATGATCGCGCTGACGCTCAGTCTCGGCCTCGCCGAGTGGCTGCTGTTCCGCTACCGGGCGATGGCCGTGGCCGCACTGCGCACCAGCCACACCACCGGGCAGTTCACCCGCCGCACCGGCGGGATCCTGCTCGGCTGCCTGTTCATCTACCTCACCACCGTGGCCGCGCTGGACGCCGCCGCGACCGTGCTGTGGCCGGGCGCCCCCTCGCTCGGCGTGCCGCAGCTCGGCGCGATGCTGCTCCTGGGCGGCTCGCTCTGGCTGGCGCTGCTGCTGAACGCCTTCGGGTTCAGCTGGAGCACCGCTCTCATCTGTCTGGCCGCCGCGATCGCCGAGAGCGTCGGGCTGCTGACCGGTGCGGATCCGATCGTCCTCCAGCTGATCGGCTGCGGGGCGGCCGCGATCGTCCTCACCGCCATCGCCGGGCCAGCGCTCGGCCGCACCACCCAACACCGCTGAAAAGTCCGCCTCAGCCGAGGCACCACCGGCCGGCCGGCACCGAACGTCGTGCCGTCCCGTACATCGAGAAAGCGAATTCCGCATGAGCAGCGTCGCGGTTACCGGAGCCGAGGGCTTCATCGGCTCCCACCTCGTCGAGACCCTGGTCGCCGACGGGCACCACGTCCGCGCGATGGTCCAGTACAACTCCTTCTCGTCCTTCGGCTGGCTGGAGACCCTGTCCCAGGAGGTGCTGGACTCGGTCGAGATCGTCCTCGGCGACGTCCGCGACCCGGGCTCGGTCAACGGCCTGGTCAAGGGCACCGAGGCGGTCTACCACCTGGCCGCCCTGATCGCGATCCCGTACTCCTACCGCGCCCCCCACTCGTACGTGGACACCAACGTCACCGGCACGCTGAACGTGCTGGAGGCGGTGCGCCACCTGGAGATCCCGCGCCTGGTGCACACCTCCACCAGCGAGACGTACGGCACCGCGCAGACCGTGCCGATCACCGAGGACCACCCGATCAACACCCAGTCCCCGTACGCCGCCTCCAAGGCCGGCGGGGACCGGCTGGCCGACAGCTACCACGCCAGCTTCGAGACCCCGGTCGTCACCCTGCGCCCGTTCAACACCTTCGGCCCGCGCCAGTCGATGCGCGCCGTCATCCCGACCGTGATCGCCCAGGTCGCGGCGGGCCAGACCGAGATCACCCTCGGCGACCTGCGCCCGACCCGCGACTTCATGTTCGTCAAGGACACCGCCCACGCCTTCCGCACGGTGGGCACCGCGCCCGCCGAGGCCGTGGTCGGCCGGACCTTCAACGCCGGCACCGGCGGTGAGATCTCGGTCGGCGACCTGGTCACCCTGGTCGGCAAGCTGATGGGCGTGGACCTGGTGGTGAAGGAGGACGAGCAGCGCATCCGTCCGGCCAACTCCGAGGTCATGCGCCTGGTCGCGGACGCGACCCGGCTGCGCGAGGCCACCGGCTGGGCGCCGCGGTTCACCCTGGAGCAGGGCCTGGAGCAGACCATCGAGTTCTTCCGCGACCCGGCCAACCTGGCCCGCTACAAGACCGACATCTACAACGTCTGACCGCCGTACCGCTCGTGCCCGTCCTGGTACCCGAGGTTCGTGTCCTACACATCCTTTCCGTGGGGGAAACACCATGCACGCAGTGATCCTGGCCGGCGGTAAAGGCGTCCGCCTCCGCCCGTACACCACCGCGCTTCCCAAGCCGCTCGTCCCGATCGGCGACCAGCACGCGATCCTGGAGATCGTGATGCGCCAGCTCGCCGCCGCGGGCTTCAAGACCGTCACCCTGGCCATCGGCCACCTCGGTCACATCATCCGCGCCTACGTCGGCAACGGCTCCCAGTGGGGCCTGCGGGTCGGCTACGCCGTCGAGGACAGCCCCCTCGGCACCATGGGCCCGCTGCTCACGATGCAGGACCGCCTGCCCGAGCACTTCCTGGTGATGAACGGCGACATCCTCACCGACCTGGACTTCGCCGGGGTGCTCAAGCACCACGAGGTGTCCGGGGCGCCGCTGACCATCGCCACCTACGCCCGCCAGGTGAAGATCGACTTCGGTGTGCTGACCACCGAGTCCGGCAGCATCACCGGCTTCCAGGAGAAGCCCAGCATCGACTACCGGGTCTCGATGGGCGTGTACGGCGTCTCGCGCGCCGCGCTCGCCAAGTACACCCCCGGCCTGCCGCTGGGCTTCGACGAACTGGTGCTCGACCTGCTGGCCGCGAAGACCCCGCCGGCCGCGTACGACTTCGGCGGCTACTGGCTGGACATCGGCCGCCCGGACGACTACGACCGGGCCAACGCCGAGTTCACCGCCATCCGCCCGGTGCTGATGCCCTTCGAGTCGGCCGGCACCGTGCCGGGCGTCGCGGAGCTGCCGGTCCCGGCCGCCCGCACCGCCCTGACGGCCGCGGACGACACGGTCGAGGAGCCCGCCGAGGCGGGCGTCGAGAGCGACGGACGGGCCGCGTGAGGATTCTGCTGCTCGGCGGCGACGGCTTCCTCGGCCGTCACGCCTCCGACGTCCTGCGGTCGCTGCCCGGGGCCACCGTGCTGACCGCCGGCCGACGGCCCGCCCACGACCTCCGGCTGGACCTGGCCACCGCGCAGGCCGGCCCGCTCGGCGAGGAACTGGCCGCGCTGGCCCCCGACGTGGTGGTCAACTTCGCCGGCGCGGTGGCCGGCAGCGCGGTCAAGCTCGCCGAGGTGAACGCCCGCGGCCCGGCGGTGCTCTGCGAGGCGCTCTCCCTGGGCGCCCCGAAGGCCCGGCTGGTGCACATCGGTTCGGCCGGCGAGTACGGCGTCTGCGCCGAGGGCAGCTCGCTGTCCGAGGAGGCCGACGCCCGCCCGGTCGGCGTGTACGGCGCGACCAAGCTGGCCGGCTCCCTCGCGGTGGCCGGCTCGACGCTGGACGCGGTGGTGCTGCGGGTGTTCAACCCGGTCGGCCCGGGAGCCCCGGCCGGCTCGCTGCCCGGCCGGCTGGCCGCGGAGCTGCGCCGGGTGGCGCCCGAGGGCACCGACGGCGTGATCACCGTCGGGGACCTCTCCGCCTACCGCGACTTCGTCGACGCCCGGGACATCGCCCGGGCGGTCGGCCTCGCGGTCACCGCCGACGGCCCGCTTCCCCGGGTGCTCAACCTCGCCTCCGGGCGGGCCCGGCAGGTACGGGCGATCGCCGACGGGCTGGTCGCGGCGGCCGGCTTCACCGGCCGGATCGACGAGAGCGGGGCGGGCTCCGAGCGCTCGGCCGCGGTCTCCTGGCAGCAGGCCGACGTGTCGGCCGCCGCCCGGGAACTCGGCTGGCGCCCTGAGACGGACCTCGCCGACACCCTGCACGACCTGTGGCTGAGCACCGCCGCGCCCGCCCAGACCCCGGTGGTGGCATGACCGCCGGGACCACCTCCGACGGCCGCCTGCTGGTGCCGCTGTACGTCCACCCCGCGGTGGACCCGGCGGCCTGGCAGGCGGTCGCCGCCGCCGACCCCGCCCGGATCGCCGCCGTCGTGCTCAACCTCGCGGACGGTCCCGGCGAGGTGCCGGACGGCGTCTTCGCCGAGGCCGCCGACGAACTGCGCGCGGCCGGCCTGCCGCTGCTCGGCTACACCGACACCGACTACGGCCGCAGACCGCACGCCGCAGTGGTCGCCGACATCCTGACGTACCGCCAGCGGCACGGCATCGCCGGCGTCTACTTCGACCAGGTCGCCACCCACCCCGGTGCGCTGGCGCACTACCGACGGCTGGCCACGGCCGCCCGGGCGGCCGGCTGCGCCACCGTGGTGTTCGGCCACGGCGAGCACCCGGACCCGGGGTACGCCGAGGTCGGCCTGGCCGATCTGCTGGTCACCTTCGAGGGTGACTGGGACACGTACCGCGGCATGACGCTGCCGCTGTGGACCGGCCGCCACGCGGCGTCCCGCTTCTGCCACCTGGTCTACGACGTCCCGGCCGATGACGCCCGGGACGCCGCCGCCCTGATCGCCGCCCGGCGCGCCGGCGTCGGCTGCGCCGTTCCGGGCGCCGGCGAGAACCCCTGGCGCACCCTGCCGTACGGCCTCGCCGCCGCCGAACTGACCTGACCCGATCCGGAGTCCGACTACCGTGAACCGCCGCACCCGGCTGCTGCCGGCCGCCCTGGCCCTCGCCACCGCCACCGCCCTGCTGGTCAGTTCGTGCAGCAGCTCGGGTTCGGAGGACGACCAGGACTCCGCCGACGGCAGCCCGAGCAACCAGCCCACGGCCACCGCCCCGAGCACCCCCGGCACCCCCTCCGACCAGGGCACCCCGAGCGCTCCCGCCACCAGCGGCGCGTCCACCGCTCCGGCCACCCCGCCGGGCACCACCGCCCCGGGCCCGACCGGCGCCCGCTGGCAGCCCACCCCGGGCCTCGCCTGGCAGTGGCAGCTCGGCGGCACCGTGGACCAGTCGGTGGACGTGCCCGTCTACGACATCGACGGCTTCGAGAACGACGCCTCGGTGGTGGCCTCGCTGCACGCCAAGGGCCGCAAAGTGATCTGCTACATCAACGCCGGGTCCTGGGAGGACTTCCGCCCCGACGCCAACGCCTTCGCCAAGGCCCTTCAGGGCTCGGACACCGGCTGGAAGGGCGAGAAGTGGTTCGACATCCGCAAGCTCGACCAGCTGAAGCCGCTGATGGCGGCCCGCTTCGACATGTGCCGGAGCAAGGGCTTCGACGCCGTCGAGCCCGACACCATCGAGGCCTACAACCAGAACAGCGGCTTCCCGCTGACCCCCGACGACCAGCTCAGGTACAACCGGATGCTGGCCCAGCTCGCACACGACCGCGGCCTGGCCATCGGCCTGAAGAACGACCTGGACCAGATCCCCGCGCTGCTGCCGGACTTCGACTTCGCGGTCAACGAGGAGTGCTCGCAGTTCGACGAGTGCGACCGGGTCTCGCCCTTCGTCAAGGCGGGCAAGGCGGTGTTCCACGTCGAGTACAAGCTCGACACGGACCGGTTCTGCGCCAAGACCAAGGCCCTGGGATTCAGTTCGATGCAGAAGAAGCTCGACCTCGACGCCTGGCGCAAGCCCTGCTAGGGGCCCGTGCCGGGCGCAGTGCTTCCCGTCGCGGGGGGGGGGGGGGGGGGGGGGGGGGGAGAGGGGGGAGGGGGGGGGGGGGGGAGAGGGGGGGGGGGGGGAGGGTGGGGGGGGGGGTGGAGGGCTTTGCATAGGTCGGGGGGGTGGGGTTTTCCGGGGGGATGGGGGAA
>NZ_JBVHXY010000026.1:0-20680 GCF_055569215.1 Kitasatospora sp. NPDC029312
GAGAGGGGGGAGCTAAGGGAGAAGAGGGGGGGTTGGACCGTCGAACGGAAGCCGCGGGAAGGAAACCCAAGGGGGGGAGACAAGAAAAAAAAAAGGTGGGCGACCCCCCGGGGGGGGGACGCCCCCCCCCCTCCGCCTTTTCGGCGCTCGCGGCGGTTACGCCGAGGCCGGCGGGTAGAGCTGCGGCGGGATCCGCTCCGCGGCGGCGCGGTCCAGCAGCCACAGGGTGCGGCTGCGGCCGTACGCGCCGGAGGCGGGCGCCTGGAGCTCGCCGGGGCCGGACAGGGCCAGCGCGACCGCGCCCGCCTTGTCCTCGCCCGCGGCCAGCAGCCAGACCTCGCGGGCCGCCCGGATCGCCGGGAGGGTGAGCGAGATCCGGGTCGGCGGGGGCTTGGGGGCCCCGCGCACGCCGACCACCGTCAGCTCGGTCTCCCGCACCCCCGGGTGCTCGGGGAACAGCGAGGCGACGTGGGTGTCCGGGCCGACGCCGAGCAGCAGCACGTCGAAGGCCGGGACGCCGGTCCGCTCGCCCGGCCCGGCGGCCCGCGCCAGCTCCTCGGCGTAGCGGGCGGCGGCGGTCTCCAGGTCCGAGCCGTCCACCCCGTCCGAGGCGGGCATCTCGTGCACCCGCGCCGGGTCGAGCGGGACAGCGTCCAGCAGCTCGGCGCGGGCCTGGACGGCGTTGCGGTCCGGGTCGGCGGCGGGCACGAAGCGCTCGTCGCCCCACCAGAGGTCCAGCCGGCCCCAGTCGACCGCGTCGCGCGCCGGGGAGGCGGCGATCGCGGCCAGCAGGGCGTTGCCGTTGCGGCCGCCGGTCAGCACCACCGAGGCGGTGCCGCGGGCGGCCTGGGCGTCCACGATCCGGGTGATCAGCCGGGCTGCGGCCGCCTGGGCCATCAGCTCCTTGTCCCGGTGGACGACCAGCTGCGGGGTCGCGTTGGTCATGCGCCGTCCTTGGAGGGGGAGCGCTTGCCGGCGGTCTTCCTGGCCGCGGGCTTCTTCTCCGCGTCGGCCGTCGCCCCGTCCGGCTCGGCCACCGCGGCCTCGACCGCCTGGGCGATCTGCTCGGCCGCCCCCGTCTCGGCGTTGGACGGCTCGCGCAGCCGCTCGATGGACGTGCGCACGGCCGTCGAGTAGATGTCGTCCGGGTCGAGCCGGCGCAGCTCCTCGGCGATCAGCTCCGAGGTCTCGCGCCGCTTGAGCGCCACCTGGCGGTCCGGCGAGCCGGGCATCGAGAGCGTGCCCATCAGGCCGTCCGGGCGGTCCAGGGTGATGTCCCCGTCCTTGGTGCGCAGGTGCACCGCGGTGATGCCCGGGCCGCCGGTGACCCTCCGCTCGACCGGCGCGTGCAGCCGGTTGAGCAGCCACAGGCCGAGCAGCTCGACGCTGGGGTTGTAGGACTCGCCCTCGACCACCGCGGAGAGGATCCGGGACGGCCGCTGGTCCAGTGCGGCGGCGAGCATGGAGCGCCAGCCGGTGAGCCGGGTCCAGGCCAGGTCGGTGTCGCCCGGGGTGTAGCTCTCGGCCCGCTGGGCGAGCTGGCCGACCGGGGACTCGGCGGTGACCGCGTCGGTGATCCGGCGCTGGGCGAGCGCGCCCAGCGGGTCCTGCGCCGGGTGCAGCGGCGCGTTCTCCGGCCACCAGACGACGGTCGGGGCGTCCGGCAGCAGCAGCGGCAGGACCACCGACTGGGCGTGCGAGGCGAGTTCGCCGTGCATGCGCAGGATGACCGTTTCGCCGGAGCCGGCGTCCGTGCCGACCAGGACCTCGGCGTCCAGGCGGGTCTCGGCACGGGCCCGGGGCGAGCGCCCGGCGCGCTTGATCACCGCGAGGGTGCGCATCGGGTGCTCGCGGGAGGCCTCGTTGGCGGCCTTGAGGGCGTCGTACGCGCTGCCCTCGTCGGTCACGATCACCAGGGTGAGCACCATGCCGGCAGCGGTGGAGCCGCTGGCCCGGCGGGCCTCCATCAGTGCGGCGTTGATCTTGCTGGACGTGGTGTTGGTGAGGTCGATCTTCATGGCCGGCGCCAGCTCCTGCCGTCTCGTGCGAGCATCTCGTCCGCCTCGGCGGGACCCCAGGTGCCCGCCGCGTACTGGGCCGGCTTGCCGTGGGCGTCCCAGTACTTCTCGATCGGGTCGAGGATCTGCCAGGAGAGCTCGACCTCCTGGTGGCGCGGGAACAGGTTGGCGTCGCCGAGCAGCACGTCGAGGATGAGCCGCTCGTACGCCTCCGGGCTGGACTCCGTGAAGGACTCGCCGTAGGCGAAGTCCATCGTGACGTCCCGGACCTCGAAGGAGGTGCCCGGCACCTTGGAGCCGAACCGCACCGTCACGCCCTCGTCCGGCTGGACCCGGATGACCAGGGCGTTCTGCCCCAGCTCCTCGGTCGCGTAGGAGTCGAACGGCAGGTACGGGGCGCGCTGGAAGACCACCGCGATCTCGGTGACCCGGCGGCCCAGGCGCTTGCCGGTGCGCAGGTAGAACGGGACACCCGCCCAGCGGCGGTTGTTGATCTCCAGCTTGATGGCCGCGTAGGTGTCGGTCTTGGACTCGGGGTCGATGCCGTCCTCGTCCAGGTAGCCGGCGACCTCCTCGCCGCCCTGCCAGCCCGCCGCGTACTGGCCGCGCACGGTGTGCCGGCCCAGGTCGGCCGGGAGCTTGACGGCGCTGAGCACCTTGAGCTTCTCGGCCACCAGCGCCTTGGGGTGGAACGACGCCGGCTCCTCGATGGCGGTGAGCGCCATCAGCTGGAGCAGGTGGTTCTGGATGACGTCACGGGCGGAACCGATGCCGTCGTAGTAGCCGGCCCGGCCGCCGATGCCGATGTCCTCGGCCATGGTGATCTGCACGTGGTCGACGTACGAGCGGTTCCAGATCGGCTCGAACATCTGGTTGGCGAAGCGCAGCGCCAGGATGTTCTGGACGGTCTCCTTGCCCAGGTAGTGGTCGATCCGGAAGACCTCGTCGCGCGGGAAGACCTCGTGGACGACCTTGTTGAGCTCCTGGGCGCTCTCCAGGTCGTGGCCGAAGGGCTTCTCGATGACGGCGCGGCGCCAGGAACCCTGCGGAGGGTCGGCCAGGCCGTGCTTCTTGAGCTGCTGGACGACGGTCGGGAAGAACTTCGGCGGGACGGACAGGTAGAAGGCGAAGTTGCCGCCGGTGCCCTGGGCCTTGTCCAGTTCCTCAATGGTCTGGCGCAGCTTGTCGAAGGCGTCGTCGTCGTCGAACGTGCCGTGGACGAAGCGCATGCCCTTGGCGAGCTGCTGCCAGACCTCCTCCCGGAACGGGGTGCGGGCGTGGTCCCGGACGGCGTCGTGGACCTCCTTGGCGAAGTCCTCGTCGTCCCACTCGCGGCGGGCGAAGCCGACGAGCGAGAAGCCCGGCGGCAGCAGACCCCGGTTGGCGAGGTCGTAGATGGCCGGCATCAGCTTCTTGCGGGACAGGTCGCCGGTGACCCCGAAGATGACCAGGCCGGACGGCCCCGCGATGCGCGGGAGCCGCCGGTCGGAGGGGTCACGAAGCGGGTTGACGGGGGTGGCCGGGAGGTCGTCCGCGTCCGAGTCTGACGTCAACTCAGGGAAATCAGTGCTCACTTCGGTGTGCTCCGCTTTCGTGCGCTGGCTGTGTGAGCAGGGGTCACTTCTCGGTGGCGAAGGATTCCAGCGAGGCGGTGACGGTGTCGAGCAGTTCCTGCCAGGACTGCTCGAACTTCTGCACGCCCTCGTCCTCCAGGACCTGGACCACGTCCTGGTAGTCCACGCCGGCGGCCGCGACGGCGTCCAGGACGGCCTTGGCGTCGGCGTAGTTGGGGACGATGGTGTTGCCGGTGACCACGCCGTGGTCGCCGGTGGCGTCCAGGGTGGCCTCGGGCATCGTGTTCACGGTGCCGGGGGCGACCAGCTCGGTGACATACAGGGTGTCCGGCAGGGCCGGGTCCTTGACACCGGTGGAGGCCCAGAGCGGGCGCTGCGGCTTGGCGCCGGCGGCCTCCAGGGCCTTCCAGCGGGCGCTGCCGTCGGTCTTGCCGTCGACGCTGCCGAAGACCTCCTCGTACGCCTGGTAGGCGAGGCGGGCGTTGGCCAGGGCGGCCTTGGAGCGCAGGTCCTTGGCGTCGCCGCCGACCTTGTCCAGGCGCTTGTCGATCTCGGTGTCCACGCGGGACACGAAGAAGGAGGCGACCGACTCGATCTGGGAGAGGTCCAGGCCCTTGGCCTTGGCGGTCTCCAGACCGGTCAGGTAGGCGTCCATGACGGCCTTGTAGCGGTCCAGCGAGAAGATCAGCGTGACGTTGACGCTGATGCCCAGGCCGATGACCTCGCTGATGGCGGGCAGGCCGGCCCGGGTGGCGGGGATCTTGATGAAGACGTTCGGGCGGTCGACGAGCCACCACAGCTGCTTGGCCTCGGCCACGGTCGGGGCGGTCTCGTGCGCCAGACGCGGGTCGACCTCGATGGAGACCCGGCCGTCACGGCCGTTGGAGGCGTCGTAGACCGGGCGCAGCACGTCGGCGGCGTCCCGCACGTCCGAGGTGGTGATCATGCGGATCGCCTCCTCGGTGGTGACCTTGCGGACCGCGAGGTCGCGCAGCTGGCCGTCGTACGAGGTGTCGCCGCTGCCGGCGATGGCCTTCTGGAAGATGGTCGGGTTGGTGGTGACACCCACCACGTGCTTGTTCTGCACCAGCTCGGCCAGGTTGCCGGAGTTCAGCCGCTTGCGGCTGAGGTCGTCCAGCCAGATCGCAACGCCTTCGTCGCTGAGGCGCTTCAGTGCGTCAGTCATGGTGCTTCAGTCCTTCTTCTGCTTCGTGGGGTAGTCAGGGGGGCCGCGTACCCGCGTGCGGGCGAGGTACGCGGCCGGAGCGGAACTAGCGGTTGACGGCTTCGAGGGCGCGCAGGGCGTTGTGCGCCTCGGCGACCACTCGCTCGGCGGTCAGGCCGAACTCCTCGAAGAGCACCTTGTAGTCGGCGGAGGCGCCGAAGTGCTCCAGCGAGACGATCCGGCCGTGGTCGCCGACCAGCTCGCGCCAGCCCTGGGCGATGCCGGCCTCGACCGAGACCCGGGCCTTGACGGAGGGCGGCAGCACGCTGTCGCGGTACGCCTGGTCCTGCTCCTGGAACCACTCGAAGGACGGGATGGAGACGACGCGGGTGGCGACGCCCTCGGCCTCCAGGACCTCGCGGGCCTGGACGGCGAGCTGGACCTCGGAGCCGGTGCCCATCAGGATCAGCTGGGGGTCGCCGGTGGAGGCCTCGGCCAGGACGTAGCCGCCCTTCGCGGTGCCCTCGGCGGAGGCGAAGGCCTCGCGGTCGAAGGTCGGGACGTTCTGGCGGGTGAGCGCCAGGCCGACCGGGCCGGGGTGGGTGGTCTGGCGCTCGATGATCGTGCGCCAGGCGACGGCGGTCTCGTTGGCGTCCGCCGGGCGGACCATGGCCAGGCCCGGGATGGCGCGCAGCGCGGCCAGGTGCTCGACCGGCTGGTGGGTCGGGCCGTCCTCGCCCAGGCCGATCGAGTCGTGCGTCCAGACGTAGGTGACCGGCAGCTTCATCAGCGCGGCCAGGCGCACGGCCGGGCGCATGTAGTCGGCGAAGACCAGGAAGGTGCCGCCGTAGACGCGGGTCCGCCCGTGCAGCGCGATGCCGTTCATGGTCGAGCCCATGGCGTGCTCGCGGATGCCGAAGTGGATCGTCCGGCCGTACGGGCTGGCGGACTTCAGCGGGTTGCCCTCGGGGAGGAAGGAGCTGTCCTCGTCGATGGTGGTGAGGTTGGACTCGGCGAGGTCGGCCGAGCCGCCCCACAGCTCCGGGATCACCGCGCCGAGCGCCTTGAGGGTCTCGCCGGAGGCCTTGCGGGTGGCGACGTCCTTGCCGGCCGGGAAGGAGGGGACGGCCCTCTTCCAGCCCTCGGGCAGCTCGCCGGCCTGGATGCGGTCGAACTCGGCGGAGCGGTGCGGGTTGGCGGCGCGCCAGGCGGCGAAGGACTTCTCCCACTGGTCGCGCGCGGCCTTGCCGCGCTTGATGACCTTGCGGGCGTGCTCGATGACGGTCTCGCTGACCTCGAAGGTCTTCTCCGGGTCGAAGCCCAGGACCTTCTTGGTGGCGGCGATCTCGGCGGCACCGAGCGCGGAGCCGTGCGCCTTGGCGGTGTTCTGGGCGTCCGGGGCCGGCCAGGCGATGATCGTGCGCATCGCGATCATCGACGGGCGGGAGGTCTCGGCCTTGGCGGCGGCCAGCGCCTGGGCGAGGGCCTCGACGTCGATGTCGCCGTTGGCCTTCGGGGCGACCCGCTGGACGTGCCAGCCGTAGGCCTCGTAGCGCTTGAGGACGTCCTCGGAGAAGGCGGTGTCGGTGTCGCCCTCGATCGAGATGTGGTTGTCGTCGTACAGGGCGACCAGGTTGCCCAGCTTCTGGTGTCCGGCCAGCGAGGAGGCCTCGGCGGAGATGCCCTCCTCCAGGTCGCCGTCGGAGACGATGGCCCAGATGGTGTGGTCGAAGGGGGACTCGCCGGCGGGGGCGTCCGGGTCGAACAGGCCGCGCTCGTAGCGGGCGGCCATCGCCATGCCGACCGCGTTGGCGATGCCCTGGCCGAGCGGGCCGGTGGTGGTCTCGACACCGGCGGTGTGACCGTGCTCGGGGTGGCCGGGGGTGCGGCTGCCGGCCACGCGGAAGGCCTTGAGGTCGTCCAGTTCCAGGCCGTAGCCGGAGAAGTAGAGCTGGGTGTAGAGCGTCAGGCTGGTGTGCCCGGGGGAGAGGACGAAGCGGTCGCGGCCGGCCCAGGCCGGGTCGGTCGGGTCGTGGCGCAGGAAGCGCTGGAAGATCAGGTACGCCGCGGGGGCCAGCGACATGGCCGTCCCGGGGTGTCCGTTGCCGACCTTCTGGACAGCGTCCATGGCCAGGACGCGCGCCGTGTCAACCGTGCGCTCGTCCAGTTCGGTCCACTCGAATGCGTTCGTCGGCGCAGTGCTCACCCTGTCTCAGGGCTCCTTCCATTGTGAAGAGTGACCCCGTGAATGGGGACCGGGTCGGCCACGGCGCTGTGGTCCCGACTGAGGATGGTGCCGGTCACGGAGGGTAGATCCCGCTTCTCCGTGCGAGCCTACCGTCCGGCCCGGGGCTCACCCTCCGTGCCGGGACAACCGGGATTTCCGCATGGTGATTCCCACTAGGGCGTTCTGACTGATTTTGTCCCAGCCTCCCCCGGTTTGCCGGGTCGCGCCGCCCGGACGGCCGGGGCGGGTCGCGCAGACACGCCGGAAGCGGTTCGTGGCTTCACCCAGCCGGTCCACTCGGCCGGTTCACTCAGGGGTGTGCGATCCGCCTCGCCGGGGGACCCCGGAGCCGGATGGGATATATGGAGCGTCTATGGTGGCGTGGTACGCGCAGAGCGGACGATTCGGGACCCATCGTTCCCGTGGCCGCCTGCGAGGATTCATCTTCAGTTGGGGTGTTAGTGACCGCCGTCGAAACCCGTCCCGCCGGGGTCACCGGGGCGACTCCTGCGCACCGGCCCATCGGGGCCCGTGTCGGCGCCTTCGTAGCACTGACCAAGCCTCGGATCATCGAGCTGCTGCTGATGAGCACCGTGCCGGTGATGTTCCTGGCGCAGCAGGGTGTTCCGGACATGCTGCTGGTACTGAAGGTCGTGGTCGGCGGCTACCTGTCGGCGGGCGGCGCCAACGCCCTCAACATGTACATCGACCGCGACATCGACGCGCTGATGACGCGCACCGAGCGGCGGCCGATCGTCACCGGGATGGTGTCGCCGCGCGAGGCGCTGGTGTTCGGCGTCGTGCTGGCGGTCGTCTCGACGCTGCTGCTGGGCTTCGGCGTCAACTGGCTCTCCGCCGGGCTGGCGCTGGGGGCCCTGCTGTTCTACGTGTTCGTCTACACGCTGGGCCTCAAGCGGCGCACCTCGCAGAACATCGTCTGGGGCGGCATCGCCGGCTGCATGCCGGTGCTGGTCGGCTGGTCCTCGGTGACGAACTCGCTGTCCTGGGCGGCGGTGGCGCTGTTCCTGGTGGTGTTCTTCTGGACGCCGCCGCACACCTGGGTGCTGTCGATGAAGGTGCGCGACGACTACCTGCGCGCGGGCGTGCCGATGCTCCCGGTGATCAAGGGCAACGTGGCGGTCGGCAAGCAGGTCGTCGCCTACTCCTGGGTGATGGTGGCGACCTCGCTGGCGGTGTGGCCGCTGGGGCACATGAGCTGGCTGTACCCCGTCTCCGCGGTGGTCCTGGGCGCGGCGTGGCTGCGCGAGGCGCACGCGCTGTACGGGCGGGCCAAGGCCGGGGTCGTGGGCGCGAAGCTGAAGGAGATGCGGCTGTTCCACTGGTCGATCACCTACCTGTCGCTGCTCTTCGTGGTGTGCGCGATCGACCCGTTCGTCAAGTAACGCTTGGTGGGGAGAGCCCCGGTCCGGTGGACCGGGGCTCCTTCGCGTTCCGGGGGCGGTTTCGAGTTCTTGAACCGTCTCAGCGGACGGGCAGTTCCGACGGGCCGACGTGATCGTCCAGCCAGTCCCGCAGCGGCTGGGAGGCACGCAGGAAACCGGTGACCCGGGTGTAGGCCGCCCGAGTGCCGAGCCACTTCGCCGGAGCCCAGTCCTGCCAGGCCACCAGGCCCTTGTGGCGCAGCAGCCCGATCCTCGGGTGGTCCTTGGGGAAGCCGCGCGGCGCGGACTTCAGGGAGTCGCGTCCGGCCACCCGCGGCCCCTCCTTCTCCACCACGGCGATCACCCGCTCCAGCTCGGCGCCGGTGACGTCCTCGGCGACGGCGGCACGGTAGCGCTCCAGCTGGTCCGGGGCGAGCTGGTACATACCGTTGCCGCAGGCCAGCCCGTCGGCGGACAGCTGGATGTAGCCGCCGGCTTCCAGGTGCGCGCCGATGTGCGTCTTGTACGGGGACTTGTCGGAGCTGAAACGGACGTCCCGGTTCGGGCGGAAGATCTTCCCCGGCCCGAACTCCGGCTCCAGCTCGGCGAGCAGCAGCTCCATCGGGGTGCGGACGGCGTGCTCGTACTGCTCCTTGTGGGCCTGCCAGAAGGCCTTGGAATTGTCGGCCTCCAGGTGCTCGTAGAAGTCGAGCGCCTCGGTCGGCCAGCCGGAGAAGGTCACGCCTCCAGTATGTGGCCCGGTGCACAGGCCGCTCCCGTCGCCAGCGCGCGTACCGGTGGGTAGCATGCGGGCATGAGCAGCGTAGAGACCGTGCCGGACGCCCGTACCGAGCGCCGCGCCAAGCGCATCGCCAAGCACCTGACCAGCTTCGCCCAGCAGCACGGCGGCAGCGCCGACGCGGTCGTCGAGTACGTCGGCGCCGTGGCCACCCGGATCGTCGTGGTCGGCGCGGACGGCGCCTGGGGCGACCAGGTGGCCCCCAGCTACGCCGTCGGCCGCCGCGCCGCGGAGCTGGCCGGGCTGACCCTGCACGACGCCTTCGAGGGCGAGCTGGGCCTCAAGGTCAAGACCGGCCCGTACGAGTGGAAGCGGATGGCCGGCATCCAGCTCGGCAGCTGAGCGGCCCCGGTTTGAGCGACGACGGCCCGGCTCCCCGGATGGGGGAGCCGGGCCGTCGTGGGTGCCCGGCGGGGTCAGACCGAGGCGGGCTGAGGGGTACGGGTGGGCAGCTGGTCGGACGTCCCATCCATCTCGCGTACGCGGAGGGCGAGGGGGATGCGGAGGGCGGCGATCCACGTCAGGGTTGCGCCGAGCATGTGGAGGCCGACCATGAGCTCGGGCGCATCGGTGAAGTACTGGATGAAGCCGAGGACGCCTTGCAGCAGCAGCACCGCGAGCAATTCCTTGGTGCGGGCCTTGGCGGGCTGGGGGGCCTTCACTGCCGCAAATACGAAGATCATCGCGATGGTCAGGCCCACCGAGACGAACGCGAAATCAGCGTGGAACTGGGCCAGCCTGTCGTAGTCGATCGGGATGCGCGGGACGATCTTGTTGTCCTGGGGCGTGCCCGGGTGGTGGCCGGCTCCGGTGACCAGGGTGCCGGCCGCAACGAGCAGCCCGACCACCGCCACCAGCACGTTGGAGAGCTGGTGGATCGGGCGGGCCACCGACAGCCTCGCCGGGCCGTCGCCCTCCTTGCTGCGCTCCCACATCAGCAGCGCGACCCAGACCAGGGCCATCGCGGCGATCATGTGCAGTGCCACGGTGTACGGATTCAACCCGGTCAGCACGGTGATGCCGCCGAGCACGGCATTGCTCATCACCAGCCAGAACTGCGCCCAGCCGAGCCTGGTCAGACCGCGCCGCCACGGCCGGTGGCAGCGGGCGGCCAGGATCGCCCAGCCGACCGCCGCGCTGAGCACGTAGGTGAGCATCCGGTTGGTGAACTCGACGACGCCGTGGAAGCCCATCGCCGCGGTGGGTGTCAGGCTCTCGTCGGTGCAGCGGGGCCAGGTCGTGCAGCCGAGGCCGGAGGCGGTGAGCCGGACGGCGCCGCCGGTGACGACGATCACCACGCTCATCACCAGCGCGGCGAACGCGGCGCGCCGGACCATCGCGGCGGAGGGCTGCCAGCGCTCGGCGAGCAGGGAGAAGGGGGTATGCACGCGGTCAATCGTAGGTGCCCTTACAGGCGATCTTGGGGCGGGGCACGGGCCAAGGCGCTGAGTGCGGCCGGGTTGTTTGTCGGCTGACTGCCCCGAGCTCCCCGGTGACTGAACCTGATCACCGGGAAACACCGTTCTCTTCTCAAGGTGACCAAGTTCATTCAACTTTGCCGAATCCGCGTTCTGCGAGGTGACGGCTGTGATGGGCTGGTCAAGCACATCCGGGAACGGACCGACAGACGAAATCCGGTCGTGCGGCGGGGTGTGGCGAGGTGCGGAGGTGCCGGTAGAGTCCCCCGGACAGTCGTAGCGGGCCACCGCGATCCACTTCAACGCGCCTGCTGCGCAAGACCGTTCGGAGGGGAACAGCGTAAATGGCGCGACAGCAGCGGCACATTCGGATCGGCGCGACGGCGCTCGTCGGTACGGCGGCGGCCGGTTTTCTCCTGCCTCTTGCCCTGGCCACCGGTGCCTCGGCGCACGTCCCGACCTGGTCGGTGACCTGCGACAAGGTCGTGGTGAATCTGATCAACTACAGCCCCAAGCCTGACGTGAAGAACACCGTCAGCCTCACCATCGACGGTGAGAAGGTCCTGGACGCCAAGACCTTCCCCGCGGAGTTCCACGGCACCTTCCCGGTGAAGGACCACGACGCCCCGGTCAAGGCCAACCTGGTGGTCAGCACCACGGAGAACCCGGCCGAGAAGGGCTGGAACATCAACGAGACCAAGACCATCGAGCCGTGCCACACACCGACTCCGACCCCGACCCCGACCCCCACCAAGACCCCGACCCCCACCCCCACCCAGACGGCGACCCCGACCCCGACGCCGAGCACCACCCCGTCGGGCACCCCGTCGCACTCGGCCACTCCGACGCCGTCGGTGACCCCCACCCCCAGCAAGAGCCCGGCCGCCCCGGCGCCCGCCACCAGCGCGCCGGCGCTCGCCCAGACCGGTAGCAGCGACGCCACCCCGGTGATCGCGGCGGCCGGCGGCGGCGTGCTGCTGGTCGGCGGCGCGCTGGTGCTGCTGGCCCGCAAGCGGCGCGGCGGCAGCCAGGGCTGACGCCCGTCGGCTGAACGCACCACGCAGCAGTGCCGCACCGCACAGCAGTGACGCCCCCGGCCTCGTCGGCCGGGGGCGTCGCGCGTGGGGGGTGCGGGCTGGGAGGGGGCTGGTGCGCGGCTACTCCCAGCGGAAGAACCGGGCGGCCGCGGCCAGTCCGAGCACCGACCAGCCGGCCAGCACGCCGAGGTCCGACCAGGGGACCCCGGCGCCGTGCTGCAGCACCGACCGCAGGCCGTCCGAGAGCGCCGAGATCGGCAGCAGCTCCAGCACCGACCGCACGGCGTCCGGGAACTTGCTCAGCGGCACGATCACCCCGCCGGCCAGCAGCAGCAGGATGAACACCAGGTTCGCGGCGGCCAGCGTGGCCTCGGCCTTCAGGGTGCCGGCCATCAGCAGGCCGAGCCCGGAGAACGCGGCGGTGCCGAGCACCAGCAGCGCGACCACGGCGAGGGGGTTGCCGTGCGGGGACCAGCCGAGCGCCAGGGCGATCACCGACAGCAGGGCGACCTGGAGCGCCTCGGTGACCAGCACGCAGCCGGTCTTGGCGGTCAGCAGCGTCCAGCGGGGGAGCGGGCTGGCCCCGAGCCGCTTCAGCACGCCGTAGCGGCGCTCGAAGCCCGTGGCGATGGCCTGGCCGGTGAAGGCTGTGGACATCACGGCGAGCGCCAGCAGGCCCGGCGCCAGGAAGTCGACCCGCTTGCCGGGGCCCTCCACCGCGACGATGTCGACGGCGGAGAACAGCACCAGCAGCACGGTCGGGATGACCACGGTGAGCAGCAGCTGCTCGCCGTTGCGCAGCAGCATCCGGGTCTCGAAGGCCGTCTGGGCCAGCAGCATCCGGCCGACCGGGGCCGCGCCCGGCTTCGGGGAGTAGTCCGTCGTGGTGGCGCTCATCGTTCCCGCACTCCGTTCGCTCATGCCCGCAGCTCCCGTCCGGTCAGGTCGAGGAAGACGTCTTCGAGGCTGCGGCGCTGCACGGACAGCCGCTCGGGCAGGATGCCGGAGGCCGCGCACCAGCCGGTGACGGTGGCGACCAGCTGCGGGTCCACCGGCGCCTCGACGCGGTAGCTGCCGGGGGAGGTCTCCACGGCGGCGGCCCCGGCGGGCAGTTCCTTGAGCAGCGGGCCGAGGTCGAGCCCGGGCGGCCCGTCGAAGCGCAGGGCGTTCTCGGCGCCGCCGCGGCACAGCTCCTCGGTGGTGCCGTCGGCGATCACCTTGCCGCGGTCGATGATGGCGACGCGGTCGGCGAGCTGCTCGGCCTCCTCCATGTGGTGGGTGGTGACCACCACGGTGACGCCGTCCCGGCGCAGGTCGCGGACCAGCTCCCAGGTGGCGCGGCGGGCCTGGGGGTCGAGGCCGGCGGTGGGCTCGTCCAGGAAGACCAGCTCGGGTCGGCCGACCACGGCCATCGCCAGGGCGAGCCGCTGCTGCTGGCCGCCGGAGAGCCGGCGGTAGGTGGTGCGGCCGCAGGAGCCGAGGCCGAGGCGCTCGACCAGGGCGTCCACGTCCAGCGGGTCGGCGTGCAGCTTGGCGGTGTGTCGCAGCATCTCTACGGCGCGCGCGCCCGCGTACACGCCCCCGGACTGGAGCATGACGCCGATCCGGGGCCGCAGCGCGGCGCTCTGGGTGACCGGGTCGAGGCCGTGGACGCGGACGGTGCCGGCGTCGGGGCGGCGGTAGCCCTCGCAGGTCTCGATGGTGGTGGTCTTGCCGGCGCCGTTGGGGCCGAGGACGGCGGTGATCGCGCCGGCCGGGATGGTGAGGTCGAGACCGTCCACGGCCGCTTTGTCGCCGTAGCGCTTGACCAGCCCGGCGATCTGGACCGCGGGTTCGGAGTGCATACGGGCGAGTGTAAGAGGACCCGACGGAAGGGCCGGACGGCGGCCCGAATGATCGTTTGCCCAGGTCAGGTAAGCCTTACCTGCGTGACAGATGACACGAGTGAGGCCTGGATCACGGGTTGTCCCGACGGAACTAATTACGCAACACTGTTGTTGTGAAAAACATGCGCG
This sequence comes from Kitasatospora sp. NPDC029312, assembly GCF_055569215.1. Taxonomy (NCBI): domain Bacteria; kingdom Bacillati; phylum Actinomycetota; class Actinomycetes; order Kitasatosporales; family Streptomycetaceae; genus Kitasatospora; species Kitasatospora sp. NPDC029312. Next base: position 13,636 of record NZ_JBVHXY010000026.1, read on the forward strand.
AGTACGCCCAGCAGCAGGAGGCCGAGTCGGCCCCCGACTGCGACGTGCCCGTGACGGCGGCCGAGGTGCTGCTGGAGGGCCACCGCGCCACGCGTGACCGGGTCGCCCGCTCGATCCTGGACCACGGCCCCTCCTCCGCCGCCGACCTGGCGAACCGGCTCGGCCTCACGGCCGCCGCCGTCCGCCGCCACCTCGACGGCCTAGCCGCCGCCGGCCTGGTCGAGTCCCGCGAGCAGCGGGTCTACGGCAGCCGCGGCCGGGGCCGCCCGGCCAAGGTCTTCGCGCTGACCGACGCCGGCCGGGACGCCTTCTACCAGGCGTACGACCAGCTCGCCGCCGACGCGCTGCGCTGGATCTCGGACTCGGTGGGCGGCGGCAAGGCGGGGGAGGAGGCGGTCGCCGCCTTCGCCCGCGCCCGGTTCGGCAAACAGGGCGAGAAGTACCGGAAGAGCCTGCGGCTGGCCGATGCCCAGGAGCGCCCGGAGGCCCTCGCCCAAGCGCTGAGCGCGGACGGGTACGCTGCCACGGTGCGGCGTGTCCCGTCGGCCGTGGCCAAGGCCCCGGCGGGCGCCCAGCTCTGCCAGCACCACTGCCCGGTGGCGCACATCGCCGAGCAGTTCCCACAGCTCTGCGAGGCGGAGACCGAGGTCTTCTCCCAGCTCCTGGGCACCCATGTGCAACGGCTGGCCACCATCGCCCACGGCGACGGGGTCTGCACCACCTATGTGCCGGCACCCGGTGCCGCATCGTCGCCCGCCCGGCCCCCGGCGGCCCGTGGCTCCGATGCAGTGCCGACTGCCAGTACGTCCACCGAAGATTCAGCGTCCGCGCGTTAGGAAGCTCGCATGACTGACACCGTTTCGCACCCCGAGCTCGAGGGCCTGGGCACCTACGAGTACGGCTGGGCCGACCCGGACGCCGCCGGTGCCGCGGCCAAGCGCGGGCTCAGCGAGGAGGTCGTCCGCGACATCTCCGCGAAGAAGAACGAGTCCGAGTGGATGCTGAACCTGCGTCTCAAGGGCCTGAAGCTGTTCGGCAAGAAGCCCATGCCGACCTGGGGGTCCGACCTCTCCGGCATCGACTTCGACAACATCAAGTACTTCGTCCGCTCCACCGAGAAGCAGGCCGAGTCCTGGGAGGACCTGCCGGCGGACATCAAGGCGACGTACGACAAGCTGGGCATCCCGGAGGCGGAGAAGCAGCGCCTGGTCGCCGGTGTCGCCGCCCAGTACGAGTCCGAGGTCGTCTACCACCAGATCCGCGAGGACCTGGAGGAGCAGGGCGTCATCTTCCTGGACACCGACACCGCGCTGCGCGAGCACCCGGAGCTGTTCAAGGAGTACTTCGGCACCGTTATCCCGGCCGGCGACAACAAGTTCGCCGCGCTGAACACGGCCGTGTGGTCCGGCGGCTCCTTCATCTACGTGCCGAAGGGCGTGCACGTCGACATCCCGCTCCAGGCCTACTTCCGGATCAACACCGAGAACATGGGCCAGTTCGAGCGGACGCTGATCATCGTCGACGAGGACGCCTACGTCCACTACGTCGAGGGCTGCACCGCGCCGATCTACTCCTCCGACTCGCTGCACTCGGCGGTCGTGGAGATCATCGTCAAGAAGGGCGGCCGCTGCCGCTACACGACCATCCAGAACTGGTCGAACAACGTCTACAACCTGGTCACCAAGCGCGCCGTGGCGTACGAGGGCGCGACCATGGAGTGGGTCGACGGCAACATCGGCTCCAAGGTCACCATGAAGTACCCGGCCGTCTACCTGATGGGCGAGCACGCCAAGGGCGAGACCCTGTCGATCGCCTTCGCGGGCGAGGGCCAGCACCAGGACGCCGGCGCCAAGATGGTGCACATGGCGCCGAACACCTCCTCGCACATCGTCTCCAAGTCGGTGGCGCGCGGCGGCGGCCGGACCTCCTACCGCGGTCTGATCGAGATCGGCGAGGGCTCGCACGGCGCCAAGTCCAACGTGCTGTGCGACGCGCTGCTGGTCGACACCGTCTCCCGCTCGGACACCTACCCGTACGTGGACGTCCGCGAGGACGACGTGTCCATGGGCCACGAGGCGACCGTCTCCAAGGTCAGCGAGGACCAGCTGTTCTACCTGATGAGCCGCGGCCTGACCGAGACCGAGGCGATGGCGATGATCGTCCGCGGCTTCGTCGAGCCGATCGCGCGTGAGCTGCCGATGGAGTACGCGCTGGAACTCAACCGGCTGATCGAGCTGCAGATGGAGGGTGCGGTCGGCTGACGCCCGGCCGACCACCCGCCGTCCACTGATTTCGAGGAAGAGAGCACAACGAACAGCCATGGCTGAGCAGAACACCACCGGCTCCACCACCGCCGGTTCGATCGAGGTCGGCACCGCCGGCGCGGGCGCGCAGCTCGCCGGCCCCGGCACCGGCCGGACCGCGGTCCAGCAGCCGATCGACGCGCGCGTCACCGTCAAGCCGTCCTTCGACGTGAACGACTTCCCGGTGCCGCACGGCCGCGAGGAGGACTGGCGGTTCACCCCGCTGCACCGCCTGGGCGGGCTGCACGACGGGACGGCGGCCGCCGCCGAGCGGGGTGAGGACAAGGTCGAGTTCACCCTGCCGGACGGCGTCACCGCCGAGACCGTCGGCCGGGACGACGCCCGCCTGGGCAAGGCCGGCACGCCGGTGGACCGGGTCGCGGCGCAGGCGTTCAGCGCCTTCGAGCAGGCGCTCGTCGTCACCGTCCCCCAGGACGCGGTGCCGTCCGAGCCGGTCAGGATCGACGTGCGCGCCGAGGGCGGGGTCCGCTTCGCCCACGTGGTGATCGACGTCAAGCCGTTCGCCGAGGCCGTCGTCGTGCTCAGCCACGCCGGCACCGGCACCCGGGCCGCCAACGTCGAGCTGCTGGTCGGCGACGGTGCCAAGCTCACCTTCGTCTCCGTCCAGGACTGGGACCGCGACGCCGTGCACGCCGCCCAGCACAACGCGCTGGTCGGGCGGGACGCCTCCTTCAAGTCGGTGGTCGTCACCTTCGGCGGCGACCTCGTCCGCCTGCACCCCCGGGTCAACTACACCGGCCCCGGCGGCGAGGCCGAGCTGTTCGGCCTGTACTTCGCCGACGCCGGCCAGCACCTGGAGCACCGCCTCGTCATCGACCACGACACGCCGCACTGCCGGTCGAACGTGGCGTACAAGGGCGCGCTCCAGGGCCAGGACGCGCACGCCGTCTGGGTCGGCGACGTGCTGATCCGCGCCTCCGCGCTCGGCACCGACACCTACGAGCTCAACCGGAACCTGGTGCTCACCGACGGCGCCCGGGTCGACTCGATCCCGAACCTGGAGATCGAGACCGGCGAGATCGTCGGCGCCGGCCACGCCTCCGCGACCGGCCGCTTCGACGACGAGCAGCTGTTCTACCTGATGGCCCGCGGCATCCCGGCCGACGAAGCCCGCCGCCTGGTCGTCCGCGGCTTCTTCGCCGAGCTGCTGCAGCAGATCGGCGTCCCCGAGGTGCAGGAGCAGCTCATGGAGAAGATCGAGGCCGAGCTGGAAGCGGCGGTCTGACCAGATGACCTTCCTGCGTGCCTGCGCGCTGAGCGACCTCCAGGAGGACGTGCCCAAGCGCGTGGACCTCAACGGCGTGCCGGTCTCGGTCGTCCGCACCGACGAGGGGGTGTTCGCGATCAACGACATCTGCTCGCACGCGAACGTCTCGCTCTCCGAGGGCGAGGTCGAGGACTGCATGATCGAGTGCTGGCTGCACGGCTCCAGCTTCGACCTGCGCACCGGCAAGCCCTCCGGCCTGCCCGCCACCAAGCCGGTCGCTGTCTACCCCGTAAAGATCGAAGGGGACGATGTGCTCGTCTCCGTCAACCAGGAGTCCTGAGTACACATGGCAACCCTTGAAATCCGCGACCTGCACGTCTCCGTCGAGGCCGAGAACGGCCCGCGCGAGATCCTGAAGGGCGTCGACCTGACCGTGAAGCAGGGCGAGACCCACGCCATCATGGGTCCGAACGGCTCCGGCAAGTCCACCCTGGCCTACTCGCTGGCCGGCCACCCCAAGTACACCGTCACCGGCGGCTCCGTGCTGCTGGACGGCGAGGACGTGCTGGAGATGTCCGTCGACGAGCGGGCCAAGGCCGGCGTGTTCCTGGCCATGCAGTACCCGGTCGAGGTCCCCGGCGTCTCGGTCTCCAACTTCCTGCGCACCGCCGCCACCGCCGTCCGCGGCGAGGCCCCGAAGCTGCGACTGTGGGTGAAGGAGGTCAAGGAGGCGATGGCCGCCCTCCACATGGACCCGGCCTTCGCCGAGCGCAACGTCAACGAGGGCTTCTCCGGCGGCGAGAAGAAGCGCCACGAGATCCTCCAGCTGGAGCTGCTCAAGCCGAAGATCGCGATCCTCGACGAGACCGACTCCGGCCTGGACGTCGACGCGCTGCGGATCGTCTCCGAGGGCATCAACCGGGTCCGCTCGACCGGCGAGGTCGGCACCCTGCTGGTGACCCACTACACCCGCATCCTGCGGTACATCAAGCCCGACTACGTCCACGTCTTCGCGGGCGGCCGCATCGTCGAGTCCGGCGGTGCCGAGCTGGCCGACAAGCTGGAGAACGAGGGCTACGAGGCTTATGTGAAGGGGGGCGCATCCGAGTGACGCATGCCCATGAGCGTTCGGGGCTGACGGGTCTGCTCGACACCGACGCGATCCGCAAGGACTTCCCGGTCCTCCAGCGGCTGCTGCACGACGACAAGCCGCTGGTCTACCTGGACAACGCGGCGACCTCGCAGAAGCCGCGCCAGGTGCTCGAGGCGCTGAACGCCTACTACGAGCGGCACAACGCCAACGTCCACCGCGGCGTGCACGTGCTCGCCGAGGAGGCCACGGCGCTGTACGAGGGTGCCCGGGACAAGGTCGCGGCCTTCGTCAACGCGCCGAGCCGCAACGAGGTGATCTTCACCAAGAACGCCTCGGAGTCGCTCAACCTCGTGGCCAACATGCTCGGCTGGGCCGACGAGCCGTACCGGGTCGACGCCGACTCCGAGATCGTCATCACGGAGATGGAGCACCACTCCAACATCGTGCCCTGGCAGCTGCTGTCGCAGCGCACCGGTGCGAAGCTGAAGTGGTTCGGGCTGACCGACGAGGGCCGGCTCGACCTGTCGGACATCGACGAGCTGATCACCGAGAAGACCAAGGTCGTCTCCTTCACCCTGGTCTCCAACCTGCTCGGCACGATCAACCCGGTCGAGACGATCGTCCGCAAGGCCCAGTCGGTCGGCGCGCTGGTCGTCATCGACGCCTCGCAGGCCGCGCCGCACATGGTGCTGGACGTGCAGGCGCTGGAAGCCGACTTCGTCGCCTTCACCGGCCACAAGATGCTCGGCCCGACCGGCATCGGCGTGCTCTGGGGCCGCCAGGAGCTGCTGGAGGACCTCCCGCCGTTCCTCGGCGGCGGCGAGATGATCGAGACCGTCACCATGGGCTCGTCCACCTACGCCCCGGCGCCGCACAAGTTCGAGGCCGGCACCCCGCCGATCGCCCAGGCGGTCGGCCTCGGCGCGGCCATCGACTACCTCCAGGGCATCGGGATGGACAAGATCGCGGCGCACGAGCACGCGATCACCGAGTACGCCGTCGAGCGGCTGCTGGAGGTCCCGGACCTGCGGATCATCGGCCCGCGCACGGCCATCGACCGCGGCGCCGCGATCTCCTTCACCCTCGGTGACATCCACCCGCACGACGTGGGCCAGGTGCTGGACGAGCAGGGCATCGCCGTACGCGTCGGCCACCACTGCGCGCGGCCCGTCTGCCTCCGGTACGGAATTCCGGCGACCACGCGAGCGTCGTTCTATCTGTACTCGACGCCGGGCGAGGTCGACGCGCTGATCGACGGCCTGCACCACGTCCGGAACTTCTTCGGCTGACGGACGGGGCAGGACGATCATGAAGCTCGACTCGATGTACCAGGAGATCATCCTGGACCACTACCGCAACCCCCACGGCAAGGGGCTGCGGGACGGTGACGCCGAGGTGCACCACGTCAACCCGACGTGCGGCGACGAGATCACCCTGCGGGTGAAGCTCGACGGCTCGACGGTCGCCGACGTCTCGTACGAGTCCCAGGGCTGTTCGATCAGCCAGGCGAGCGCCTCGGTGCTCAACGACCTGGTGGTCGGCAAGACCGTCGGCGAGGCGCAGGCGGTCCAGGAGGCCTTCCTGGAGCTGATGCAGAGCAAGGGCCAGGGCGAGGGCGACGAGGAGGTGCTGGAGGACGCGGTCGCGTTCGCCGGCGTCTCCAAGTACCCGGCCCGGGTCAAGTGCGCCCTGCTCAGCTGGATGGCCTGGAAGGACGCCACCGCCCAGGCCCTCGCCCAGAACCCCGCCGTGAACGACTGACCCCGCAGAGGAGGACAGAACCATGAGTGACGAAACCCCCTCCGCCGTGGAGGAACAGCCGACCGGCCTCATCGTCGGCACCACCGCCGGCACCGTCTCGGTCGAGGACCTGACCGAGGCCCTGATGGACGTCGTCGACCCCGAACTGGGCATCGACGTCGTCAACCTGGGCCTGATCTACGGCATCCACATCGACGAGTCCGACGTGGCCACCATCGACATGACGCTCACCTCGGCGGCCTGCCCGCTGACCGACGTCATCGAGGACCAGGCCAAGACCGCCACCGACGGGCTGGTCCAGGACCTGCGCATCAACTGGGTCTGGATGCCGCCGTGGGGCCCCGACAAGATCACCGACGACGGCCGCGAGCAGCTCCGGGCGCTGGGCTTCAACGTCTGAGGTCGAGTGGATCGTTGATTCACTGCCGCGCAAACCGCAAGGTTTGCGCGGCAGTGGCGTTTCCGTGCCCCGCTTCGCCCGCTGCCGGGTGAACACCCGCGCGTCATCTGGTGTGTTGGGTAAGTCCACCGCCGTTCCCCACCGTCCACCCCCACCCGCCTGCCGGCGGGTGCCCGACCCGGGCCTTGGGGGGGGGGGGGGGGGGGGGGGGGGGGGGGGGGGGGGGGGGGGGGGGGGGGGGGGGGGGAGGGGGGGTGGGA
>NZ_JBVHXY010000026.1:20690-33403 GCF_055569215.1 Kitasatospora sp. NPDC029312
TTTGCTACACCCCTCCGCGTGTTGGCGCCTGGCCTCCCCCCCCCCCCCCCCCCCCCAGGGGGCCCCCCCCCCCCCCCCCGCTTCGTGTGCGGTCAGGCGTGCTTGGGCTTGCGGGCGACGGCGACGGCCAGGGTGGCGCAGAGGAGGGCGGCCAGGGTGGCGAAGCCGCTGATGGCGGGGAGGAGGCCGTAGGTCTGGACGAGGGCGCCGACGATGACGATGGGGAGGGAGCTGCCGAGGTAGACGATCACCCACAGGGCGCTCAGTTCGGAGCCCCGGCGTTCCGGGTTCATGGCGGCGACGGCGCTGGTGAAGAGGGAGCGGAAGGCGACGCCTTGGCAGGCGCCGCCGAGGACGCTGCCGATGAAGAGCAGGGCGGGGGTGCCGGTGTACCCGGCGGCGACGACCAGGGCGAGGCCGGCGGCCAGGCCGGTCACGCCGAGGGCGATGACCAGGCGGTCGGAGGTCGGCGGGACGATCAGCTGGGCGGCGGCCGAGGAGCCGAGCAGCAGGGCGGCCACGATCGCGCCGGTCAGGTGCGAGGGGGTGTGCAGCAGCTTGGCGGCGAAGGAGGGGGCCAGGCTGAGGTAGACGCCGAAGACCGCGTAGGAGATGAAGCCGGCCGAGGCGGCGAGCAGGAACTCGCGGCGGCCGGTGCGCGGCAGCCGCAGGCGCTGGGGGCGCAGGTGAGCCGGGGTGGTGATGCGGGGCGGGGACGCCGGCGGGCGGCTGCGGCCGGGCATCCGGGGGTGGACGACGGCCAGCGGCACGCAGAGCGCGAGCAGGGCGATGGCGTGCAGGAGGAAGGGTGTCAGCAGCGGGTCCGAGCCGCCGGCCAGCAGGGCGCCGACGACCGGGCCGAGTGCGACGCCGCCCGCCGAGCAGGCCAGGGTGAGTTTGGCGGCGAGCGTCGGGTGGTCGGGCAGCAGGTCGCCGAGGGCGGCTCCGGCGGCGCCGGTGGACAGGCCGACGGCTATGCCCTGGACCGCCCGGCCGACGGCGAGCTGCCAGAAGCTGCCGGAGGTGGCGAACACGACGTCGCCGGCGGCGGCCAGGGCGACGGCGGGCAGGATCAGGGCGCGCCGGCCGAGGTGGTCGGACCAGTGGCCGACCACGGCCAGCACCGGGACCAGGGCGAACACGTAGACCGTGAAGAGGATCGTGGTGTCGAGCGCGGTCAGGCCGAGGCGCTGCTGGATCATCGGGTAGATCGGCGTCGCCAGGTTGGCGCCGATCAGCATGAGCAGCAGAGCGGTCGAGACGAGGCCGACGCGGACGCCGCGCAGCGCGTTCCAGCGGCTGATCGCGGCGAGCTGGAGCTGGGCGCGCGGCGCGAGCTCCAGGGGAAGCAGGGCCTCCGACAGTCGGCGTCCGTCGAGCTGCGCGGTGCGCAGGCCGGAGCCGGCGGGGGAGAGGTCCGCCATGTGAGGGGTCTCCTGTGGCAGGGCGCCACCCGGGGTCGGCGGGGTGTGCCGGCACGCCCGTCCCTGAGGCGCTGTGGTGGTGGCCGCGGTGCGGGCTCCCTGGTGGAGCGGATGAGCTGAAGAACGGGGGCTTCGTCGCCCCGCGGCCCGTGCGGGGTGGTGCACGGTGCCACTGCGAAGGATAAGGCGTGGGCGCACGGAAACGCCGCGCGCCCCCGTGAGCGCCCCCGGAGGCCGGGCACCGGGGGTGCCCGGCCTATACGCTGAGGTGGTAGATCGGTACGCGGAGCTGTTCGAGCTGACCGCTGGCTGAGGGAGAGCACACAACGATGGCCGGACGACGTCGGAAGAACGCCGGGGCTTCGGCGGCAGAGGGTACGGCCGAGGCCGTGCTGCCCGCCGACATGGAGCTCCAGGACCTCTACGGGGCGTTCGCCGCGCACGGTCTGGACGACGAGGACCTCGACGACGCGGCCGTCCTGGTGCCGCCGGTCAAGCTGCCCGCCGACGAGGAGCTGGCCGAGCAGGCGAAAGCCGTCCCGATGTTCGGCTACGCCCTGGCGCTGGCCCGCTGGGCCGCCCCGCACCGCACGGTGGACGAGTTCGGCGACCTGGTCGAGGAGGACCGCGCCCCCGCGGCGCGGCTGCTGGGGCTGGCCCCGGCCGAGGGCGAGGTGCCGGAGGAGGCCGAGGTCGAAGCGCTGCGGGCCTGGTCGCTGGCCTGCGACCTGGACCTGGTGGAGCTGGGGACGACCGCCGCCGGGGAGCACGTCGCGGTTCCGGGGCCGGACCTGGAGCCCGTCGAGCAGGGGGACCCGGACACCGTCCTGGAGCTGTGGCTGACCGCCGCCGGGATCGTCCGGGAGCTGGCGGTGGAGGCGGACTCGCTGCCCGAGGAATCGGAGGAACCGGAGGAGGCGGAGCCGGCGGAGGCCGGGGGCGCCCCTTCGGAGGCGGGCTCGGAGGCGGGCTTGGGGGCGGCCTCGGAGGAGGGCGAGGAGGACGAGGACGGCCTGAACGAGGTCGAGGAGGCCCGGGACGCCGCCGCCGAACTGCTCGACGAGGCGCTGCAGGTGCTGTACGAGACCACCGCCTTCGCCGAGCCCGGCAACGAGACGGTGCCGCTGGGCGTGCTGGCCGCGCTGCTGGTGGTCCCGGAGGGCGAGGAACCGAGCGAGGAACTGCTCGGCGACATCACCGACGTCATGGTCGCGCTGGACCCGATGCTGGGAGACCTCGCCGAGCTGGGCCTGCTGGAGTACCGCCCGATCGACCCGGAGCTGTTCGACGAGGAGGAGGGCGAGGAGCCCGCCGTCGTCGGTGAGGAACCGCTGGACGAGGAGGAGTCGGCCCGCTTCGGGCTGGTCCGGCTCACCCCGCTCGGCCAGTACGGCATCCGGCAGTGGCTGCTGGAGGACGGTTACGACGCCCCGCTGGTCGGTGAGCTGGCCCAGGGCGACGCCGCGGAGCTGCTGCGCGGGGTGTGCGAGGCGGCCAACGTGCTGCCGGAGGAGGAGCTGAAGGTCTGGGTGGCCGGCCGGGAGCCGGTCGGGGCGGCCCGCGAGCTGCTGGCGGCCGCGCGCGGCGACGACGGGTACGGGCCGCTGCGCCGGATGCTGTGCGTCTCTGCGCTCAACCTGCTGGGGCCGGGCGCCGAGCCCGCCGTCCGGGAGGTGCTGGACGACCCGCAGCTGGGCGGCTCGGCGCGGGCCTGGCTGTCCGCGCAGGGCGCGCCGGACGTGCCGGCGCCCTCGCGGGCGATGGCGCTGTGGACGGTGGTCGACACCTTCGCCGCCCAGCTGCTGGACAACGGCGGTGACACCGAGCTGCTGCGCGAACTGATCACCGACCTGCCGGTGACCGGCGATCCGGTGGAGTGGTTCGGCGAGCTGTGGCGGGTCGACCACCCGTACACGGCGGACGTCCTGGAGGCGATCGGCGAGCTGCACCCGGACCGGGCGCTGGCCAAGGAGGCGCGCAAGGCGGCCTTCAAGGCGCGGTCCAAGGGCTAGGAATCCGGGCCGGGGGACTCGGGGGAGTCCCCGGGGTCCCCTACGGGAGGCCCCGGGGCTCCTTACGGGAGGTCCAGCGAGCCGTCCTCGGTGAAGGGGAAGAACGGGTTGTGGGCCAGCTCCCACAGGTGCCCGTCCGGGTCCTCGAAGTAGCCGGAGTAGCCGCCCCAGCTGGTCGGGACCGGCGGCTTGACCACGACGGCGCCGGCTTCGACGGCCGTGCGCAGCGCGGCGTCCACCAGCGCGGGGGACTCCAGGTTCACCGCGAGGGTGACGCCGCGGAAGGAGGGCTCGCCGGTGGCGGGCACGCCGGCGTCGGCGGCCAGTTCCTCGGTGGGGAAGAGGCCGAGCACGGAGTCGGCGGTGCGGAACCAGACGATCTCCGGGCTGGAGGCGGCGGAGCGCTTCCAGCCGAGGCTCTCGTAGAAGCGGGCGCTGCGGCCGAGGTCGGAGACCCCGAGGGTGACGATGCTGATCCGGGCGGGGAAGCCGGGCTCGTTCGGCGTGTTCTGTTCGGTCATGCGGCCAGCGTAGGGAGGGCGGCTGACAACCGGGAGTCTGACACGGCCACCGCCCGGGGCGGTGGCAGAGCTGATGACCCGACAGCTCCCGGCACGTAAGGTGGCGGCAGCGGTGCGGGCGCGAGGACTCGGGGGTGCGGCACAGGATGATGCGGGAGAGCGGCGGAAGGCCCCAGGAGCGCGACGGTGGAGGGTCTGGCCGGACCCGGCTGGGCGGGCAGGATCGTTTCGCCGACCAGGAGGAGTTCTCCCGCCGGGCGCTGTCCGCGCTCGACTTCCCCGTGTACGGCGTGACCGCCGGGCCGGCCCGCTGGGGCGAGGCACTGGCCGCCTTCGAGACCTGCGACGGCGACCTGCGCTGGGTCGAGGTGCAGTGCGGCGACTGGAGCTCCGTCGCCGGGCCGTACGTGACCGTGCGCACCTACCGCCCCGGGGCCGAAAGCGGCGAGCCGCTGCCCGAGCTGGAGGACGTCGTGGAGGACGAGCGCGACCGCGTCTACGAGCAGTTGGGCATCGACGAGGGCGACGGTCCGGGCCGGGTACGGGCGCTGCGCGAGTGGATCACCGTGGACGGCGAGCCCCGCGCGGTGGAGGTGCACGAGGACCGGCCGGTGGCCCAGGGCGGAGCGGAGCCGGCCCGGCCGGTCTGGGCCGGGCGGCTGCGGGTCGGCGGGCTGACCGTCACGGTGTGCGGGCGCGGGGTGGACCCCGGCGGGGTGGAACTCGGCCTGATCGGGGACTTCGAGCGCTACCTGAGCGGGCGCACCGACCTGCTGCGGGACCTCGCCTCCCGGCGGGCCCGGTGCGTGCCGGTCGAGGAGCGCGAACTGCCCCCGGTGATCGGGCTGGAGGCGCACCGGGAGCTGATCGCGCAGAGCATCGCGGAGACCGCCGCGATCGAGGCGCAGGTGCGGGCCGGGCGCACGCCGAGGCTGCCGCGCGGGCTGCGCGGGGACGCCTGCGCGGTGCGCTGGGAGGCGGCTGTGCGCCAGCAGATGCGGCTGGCCACGGAGACCCGGGAGGAGGCCTCGGCGGCGGTGACCTCGATGGTCAACCACCTCAACCGGCTGTCGCAGCAGACCCATTGGCTGGTCGGCACGCCGGCGGGGGAGGCGGCCGTGGAGGAGGTCGTGCGGTACACGGTGTTCGCCAGCGACGTGGCGAGCCTGCCGGCGCAGCGGGCCTGGGAGCAGCTGTGGCGGGAGCGGCCGGGCGGCGGGGCCGCGGTGTGGGAGGAGCACCGGCTGGCCGAGCAGCTCTGGCTGTCGGCCTGGGAGCAGTGGCGGGCGGGGTGGGGCTGACCAGGTGGGCTTGACCAGGCGGGGTGGGGCTGACCGGATGGCATGGGATGACGGGTGGGGCTGACCGGGCCGTGGTAAAGCATGAGCCAAGGGAAAGTCATCGGTCGGCAAACGGCCGCCTGCGCGTGACGCGGCCGTCATGCCGGGTTCACCCCTGCGGCGCAGTCTGCTGGGCGTCGACGACCCGCCTCGACGCCCGCCCACCCCTCAGGAGTTGCTGCCATGTCGCTGTCCCGCCGGGACTTCGTCAACCGTTCCACCCTCGTCGGGGCCGGCGTGCTGATCGCCGGCAGTGCCGAGGCACTGGCCAGTGCCCCCGGCGCGATCGCCGCCCCGGTCGGCGGTGAACTGCCGGCCGCCGGCGCCACCGGGACCAACGCGGCGGGCGGCGCCGCCATCGGGTACGGCGCGCTGGTGCCGGATCCGGCCGGGCTGCTGTCGCTGCCGAAGGGCTTCTCGTACCGGGTGCTCAACCGGGCCGGTCAGACCCGGCTGCGCACCGGCGAGTTCACCCCGAGCAACCACGACGGCACCTCCGCCTTCGAGGACGAGCACGGCGGCAACCTGATGGTGGTCAACCACGAGCTGTCCGGCGCCCGGGCCAACTGGCCGTACCCGGTGCCGCTGACCGAGGGGCACGTCTACGACCCGGGCGCGGCCGGCGGCTGCACCATCGTGCACGCCAAGCGGGACGGCTCGGTCGAGCAGTGGGTCGGCATCGCCGGCACCGCCACCAACTGCGCGGGCGGCGTGACCCCGTGGGGCACTTGGCTGTCCGGCGAGGAGACAGAGGACAGGGCGGGCAAGAACGGCTTCACCAAGGACCACGGCTACGTCTTCGAGGTCGATCCCTTCGACGACGACTACAACCGCGACCCGCAGCCGGTGAAGGCCTTCGGCCGCTACGCCCACGAGGCCGTCGTGGTGGACCCGAAGCGCGGCCACGTGTACCTGACCGAGGACGCCTCCAACCCCAACGGCCTGCTGTTCCGCTGGACCCCGCCGGCCGGGTTCCGGCACGGCCGCCACCAGCTGCGCCGGCTCGCCCCGGACGCCGGGACGCTGGAGGCCTTCAAGGTCTTCGACTCGCACGGCAAGCTCGTCGACGACCTCTCCCGGGCCACGGAGATCGGCACCGTCTACGGCGTGGACTGGGTCAAGGTCCAGGACCGCGACGCCCGGACCGTCTCGGTGCGCAAGCAGTTCACGGACGGCGAGGTCACCCGGGCCCGCAAGCTGGAGGGCATGTGGTGGGGTGACGGCGGCTTCTACTTCGTCTCGAGCTACGCCCGTTCGGAGAGCCCGCGGCAGCACGACGGCCAGGTCTGGTTCTATCACCCGGCCCGCCGCACCATCACGCTGAAGGTGCTGCTGGGCGTCAACTCCGACGTGTGGGGCGACCACGACAACTTCGACGGCCCCGACAACATCACCGTCTCGCCGTACGGCGGCATCGTGATCGCCGAGGACGGGGAGGGCGTCTCGCACCTGTTCGGCGCCACCGAGGACGGGCTGGTCTACCCGATCGCCCGCAACGAGCTGAACATCGGCACCGCCGAGAAGCCGGAGTTCAGCGAGTTCACCGGGGTGACCTTCTCGGACGACGGCGGGACGCTGTTCGCCAACATCCAGACGCCGGGCATCCAGCTGGCGATCACCGGCCCGTGGCGCCGGCTGAACGAGCACCAGCGCGGTCAGGGCTACGGCGGGTGAGCCGGGGCGTGTCCGGCGAGTCCTAGCGCCGGCCCGGCTCGTCGTGCTGCCCGCGGACTACTCGTCCGCGGGCAGCCGCAATTGCAGCATTGCCAGCAGCCGCTGCTGCGGCTGGGCGAGGTCGATGCCGGTCAACTGCTCGGCGCGGCGCACCCGGTAGCGCAGGGTGTTGGGGTGGATGTGCAGGGCGTCGGCGGCGACCCGGACCTCGCCGAGCGCGTCCAGCCAGGCGAGCACGGACTCGGCGAGCCGGGTGCCGTGCCGCCGGTCGTACGCGGTGAGCGCGGTCAGCCGCGGGTCGCGCAGGCCGGTGCGGTCCTGGAGCAGCGCCAGCATCTCGCTGACCAGCACCTCCGCCTGGACGTCGATCAGCGCCGCGACGTCGAGGTCGACCCCGCCGCGGCCCATCGCGTCCAGGATGCGGTCCGCCTGGGCGCGGGAGTCGGGCACCTGGGACAGGCCGTCGACGGTCGCGCCGATCGCGGCGCGCAGCGGGACGCCGAGGTGCTCCCGGGCGGCCGTGACCACCTCGGCCGCCCAGTCCCGCACGGTGGCCATCGGCAGGCCGGGCGGGAGTTCCGGCAGCAGCACGTAGACCCGGGACTCGATCGGGGCGAGCAGCGCGGTGCGGTGCCGGGCCGCGGTGTGCACCGAGATCAGGCCGGTGACGTCGGAGCGGTGCAGCGCCTCGGTGGTGTGCGCGCTGTACGCCAGCACGGTGGCCGGGCGGCGCAGGTCCAGCCCCAGGTGGGTGGCCAGCGACTGGGGGCCGGTGGAGCCCTCCAGCAGGCCGGTCAGCAGGGTCTGGGTGAGCCGAACGTCGGCCGACAACTCGCGGCGGCGGCGCACCAGTTGGGCGGCGGCCACCCGGGCGGCGCCGACCAGGGCCTGTTCCGCGTGCGGGGCCAGCGGCTGGGCGCCCTCCTGCACCCAGATGGTGCCCAGCGGCTGCGTCCCCGCCCGGATGCCGACCGCGAGCCGGCGGCGCAGGCCGAGCTCGGGGTGCGGCTCGACCGCGATCGGGGCGTCCGAGCTGCGCAGGTGCTGGAAGATGCCCCACTCGCGCAGCTTGGACAGGTATGGTTCCGGGCCCTGCCAGCCGAGGATGGACAGCCGGCGCAGGTCGTCGACCTCGTCGGAGTCGGAGGAGCGGGAGTAGGCGAGCACCCGGCTGGAGGTGTCCTCGATCGAGACGATTCCGCTGGTGAGCACGGCGACGGTCTGGGCGAGGGAGAAGAGGTCGCCGGCGTTGGGCTCGGGGGCGCCGGGCGCGTCCGGGGCGTCCGGGCCGGCGATGATCGCGCGGGCCAGCGAGTCCAGGTGCTCCCAGCGCGTCTCCCGGCGCACCGACAGCAGGGCGACGCCCGCGTCGGTGGCGGCCTCGCGCAGGGCGTCGGCCTGGCCGGGGCCGTCCAGCTTGACCGCGACGGCCGCCGCACCGGCCCGGCCGGCGGCGCGCAGGGCGGGCAGGGCGGCGCGGCCGCGGGCGCCGATCGCGAGGACGAGTTCGCCGGGGGCGGCGGTGGGCGGATCTTCCGGGTCGAGGATCGCGACGTCGCGGACGGGGACGTCCAACCCCTGTGGGGCGGCCTGGAGTTCGACCAGCGGCTCGCCCAGGGACATCAGCAGTCGGCGGAGCGGGAGACCGGGGATGGTCACTCCGGGCCCTCCTTCATCCGCTCGGACAACGCCGTGTGGTTGATTTTAGCCGGGCGGACAGCGTTGTGGTTCGTCACTCGGAAATAGTTGACTCTGACTATTCGATGTCGGATAGTCGGTACTGACCAAGAGATGAGGACGTCTCGTGGCGAAGCGACGCAAGGTGTCGAACCCGCTGGCCCTGGCGGTCCTGGCCGAACTCCTGGCCGAGCCGCTGCACCCGTACGAGATGGGGCGCCGACTCAAGGAGCACGCCAAGGACCGCAACATCAAGTACAACCGCAGCTCGCTGTACATGGTCGTGGAGCAGCTGCGGAAGGCCGGGTTCGTCGCCGAGCAGGAAACCGTCCGCGACACCCAGCGGCCCGAGCGCACCGTCTACGCCATCACGGCGGAAGGAAGGGCGGAGCTCTTCGACTGGATGCGCGAACTCGTCGCCGAGCCGCAGCACGAGTACCCCGCGTTCGGGGTCTCGCTGTCGCTGCTCATGGTGCTCCCGCCGGCCGAGGCCGTGGAGCTCCTGGAGCGGCGGCGGGCCGCCCTGACCGCCCAGGTGGCGGCCATCCGGGCGACGCTGCGCAAGGCCACCGAGGAGGGCGTCGGCTGGCTCTTCCTGATCGAGGAGGAGTACCGGATCGGCGGACTGGAGGCCGAGATCGCCTTCATCGAACGCCTCGTCTCACAGCTCCGGGAGCCGGACTTCGTCCGCTCCTGGCAGGAAGACTTCGGGAGTCTGCAATGAGTGCACCGCGTACGTCGAAGAAGGCCCTGGTCATCGGCGGCGGCATCGCCGGCCCGGTGATGGCGCTGGCCCTGCGCAAGGCCGGCATCGAGGCCGAGGTCTTCGAGGCCTACCGGACCTCCGCCGAGGGCATCGGCGGCACGTTCATGATCGCCCCCAATGGGCTCGGGGCGCTCGCCCTCGTCGGCCTGGAGGCGGAGGTCGGCCGGATCGGGCAGCCCGTCGGCCCGATGGTCATCGAGGACGGCAAGGGCGGCGTGCTGGCCGAGTTCGCCGGCCTCGCCGACCTGCCGCGCGGCCGGCTGATGCGCCGCGCCGAACTGTACGAGGTGCTGCAACGGCGGCTCGCCGAGACCGGCATCACGATCCACTACGGCAAGCGGCTGGTCGGCACCGAGGAGGGCCCCGACGGCATCACCGCCCGGTTCGCCGACGGCACCAGCGCCACCGGCGACCTGCTGATCGGCACCGACGGCACCGGCTCCACCGTCCGCACCCTGATCGACCCGGCCGCGCCCGCCGCCCAGTACACCGGGCTGCTCGGCATCGGCGGCTACAGCTCCTACCGGCTGCCCGGGCGGGCCGGTCGCGGCGAGTCGGTGCACTTCGCCAACGGCGCCCGCGCCTTCTTCGGCTACTGGGGCCTGGCCGACGGCAGCGGGACGGCCTGGTTCAGCAACATCCCGCAGCCCGAACAGCTCTCCCCGGAGCAGGTCCGGGCCGTCGACGCGGCGCAGTGGCTGCGCCGCTGCCAGGAGCTGCACGCCGAGGACCTGCCCGCCCGCGAGGTGCTGCGGATGGCCGACCCGGAGACCATGGAGACCTTCCCGAAGCTGGAGATCATGCCCTCCGTGCCGCACTGGTACCGCGGCCGGATGGTGCTGGTCGGCGACTCGGTGCACGCGCCCTCCAACAGCTCCGGCCAGGGCGTCTCGCTGGCCGTCGAGAGCGCCGTCGAACTCGCCCGCTGCCTGCGCGACCTGCCCGACCACACCGCCGCCTTCGCCGCCTACGAGGCGCTGCGCCGGCCCCGGGTCGAGAAGGTCGCCGCCGACGCGGCGCGCACCAACAACCAGAAGTCCTCGGGGGCGGTCGGGCGGATGGTGTTCCGGCTGCTCGCGCCGATCGCCATGCGGACCTTCATGAGCCCGGAGAAGATGCTCCGGCCGGTGCACGGCTACCGGATCGACTGGGAGCAGCGGGTGGTGCCGGTGCCGGTGCCGGTGCCGGTGCCGGGGGCGGGGCGGCACGGTCGGGCCGCCTGAACGGGGCGCCCGAGCGGATCGCCTGACGGGGCGCCCGGCGTCCCGGCGGGCGGTCGTGACGGGCGGTTGTGACGGGCGGTCGTGACCGCCGCGTGACCGGTTTCGTCGGCGCGGACAACGCCGTACGGGGGAATTTAGCCGCCCGGCCAATCATGTGGCCGGGCGGGCAGGAATAGCGTTCGTGCTGTGGCCGGCGTGCGACCCGCGCCGGCAATCCCCCGCACTGAACGAAGGAGAGCGTGCGCTCTATGGACGCTGTGACCCAGGTCCCCGCGCCGGTGAACGAGCCGGTCCACAGCTACGCCCCCGGCAGCCCGGAACGGGCCCGTCTGGAGGCCAAGCTGAAGGAGCTGGGCGGCCAGGAGCCGGTCCAGCTGACCATGACGATCAACGGTGAGCGCCGGATGGGCGGCGGCACCGAGATCCACGTCGTCCAGCCGCACAACCACGCGGCTCGGCTCGGTACCCTGCGCAACGCCACCCAGGCCGACGCGCAGGACGCCATCGACGCTGCCCTGGCCGCTGCCCCGGCCTGGCAGGCGCTCTCCTTCGACTCCCGCGCCGCGATCTTCCTCAAGGCCGCCGACCTGCTGGCCGGCCCCTGGCGCGAGACCCTGGCCGCCGCCACCATGCTCGGCCAGTCCAAGACCGCCCAGCAGGCCGAGATCGACACCCCCTGCGAGCTGGTCGACTTCCTGCGCTTCAACGTGCACTTCGCCCGCCAGATCATGGCCGAACAGCCGATCTCCTCGGACGGCGTGTGGAACCGCAGCGACCACCGCCCGCTGGAGGGCTTCGTCTACGCGATCACGCCGTTCAACTTCACCGCGATCGCCGGCAACCTGCCGACCGCGCCCGCGCTGATGGGCAACGTGGTGCTGTGGAAGCCCTCCCCGACCCAGCAGTTCTCCGCGCACCTGCTGATGCAGCTGCTGGAGGCGGCCGGCCTGCCCAAGGGCGTCATCAACATGGTCACCGGCGACGGCCTGGACGTCTCCGCCGTGGCGCTCAAGCACCCGGCGCTGGCCGGCATCCACTTCACCGGCTCCACCGCCACCTTCCAGCACCTGTGGCGCGAGGTCGGCAACAACATCTCGCAGTACCGCACCTACCCGCGGATCGTCGGCGAGACCGGCGGCAAGGACTTCCTGGTCGCCCACCCGTCCGCCGACCCGAAGGTCCTGAAGACCGCGATGACCCGCGGCGCCTTCGAGTTCCAGGGCCAGAAGTGCTCGGCGCTGTCGCGGGCCTACGTCCCGGCGTCGCTGTGGGCCGGCCTGAAGGACGAGTTCGCCGCCGAGGTCGACGGCCTCACCATGGGCGACGTCACCGACCTGTCCAACTTCATGTCGGCGGTCATCGACGAGCGCGCCTTCGCCAAGAACAAGGCCGCCATCGACCGCGCCCAGGCGGACCAGCAGGTCGAGGTCCTGGCCGGCGGCACCTACGACGACTCCGTCGGCTACTTCGTCCGCCCGACCGTCCTGGTCTGCCAGGACCCGGCGAGCGAGTACTTCAAGGACGAGTACTTCGGCCCGATCCTGGCCGTGTACGTCTACGAGGACGACGAGTACGACGAGATGCTCGCTCAGATGGAGTCGGTGTCGGCGTACGGCCTGACCGGCTCGATCATCGCCCAGGACCGTACGGCCGTCGAGCACGCGATGGAGAGGCTGCGCTTCGCCGCCGGCAACTTCTACATCAACGACAAGCCCACCGGTGCCGTCGTCGGCCAGCAGCCCTTCGGCGGCGGCCGGGCCTCCGGCACCAACGACAAGGCCGGTGCCAAGCAGAACCTGGCGCGCTGGACCTCGACCCGGTCGGTCAAGGAGACCTTCGTCCCGCCGACCGACTACCGCTACCCGCACATGGGCTGACCAGCCCTGCTGCCGACCAGCCGGTTCCTCCCGTAGCCGCCGGTCACCCGCGACGCCCGGTCCCGCAGCCGGGCGTCGCCCCCGCCGGGGGGGGGGGGGGGCCCCACCCCCCCCCCCCCCCCCCCCCTCTCTCCCCCCTTTGAACACCAACCCTCAGCGGCACAATGCTCCCTTTCGTTCTTCTCTCTGCGTCCCGGTT